>NZ_JASCPO010000370.1:0-3708 GCF_029960145.1 Pseudomonas sp. PS01299
CCCACATTGGATCTGTGTCATGCACAAATCCAATGTGGGAGCGGGCTTGCTCGCGAAGAGGCCCTCAAAAACACCGAATCAATTAACCCCGCCGCCAAACTCCTTTCCCGCTCAGCCGCTCCCGATCATGAGCGATGGTGAAATCCTGCTTCGGCCCCTTCGGCACAATCCCCGTCGGATTGATGGTCTTGTGGCTACCGTAGTAGTGGTTTTTGATGTGCTGAAAATCCACCGTCTCGCCAATCCCCGGCCACTGATACAGCTCTCGCAGCCAGTTCGACAGGTTCGGGTAATCGGCAATCCGCCGCAGATTGCACTTGAAGTGCCCGTGGTACACCGCATCGAAGCGAATCAGCGTGGTGAACAGTCGCACATCGGCCTCGGTCAGGTATTCCCCCGTCAGATAGCGATTGGCGCCCAGCACCCGTTCCAAGTGATCCAGCTCGGCAAACACCTCATCGAACGCCTCTTCATAAGCCTGTTGCGAGGTGGCAAAGCCGGCGCGATACACACCGTTGTTCACCCCCGGATAAATCCGTTCGTTCAGTGCATCAATCTCGCCGCGTAACGGTGCCGGGTAGAAGTCCAGTTCGTTACCGGTCAGGCCATCGAACGCGCTGTTGAACATGCGGATGATTTCCGCCGACTCATTGCTGACAATGCGCTTGAGCTTTTTGTCCCACAGCACCGGCACAGTGACACGGCCGGTGTAGTCCGGGGTGTCGGCGGTGTAGCGCTGATGCATGAAGTCGAAGTGGTCGAGCTTGTCGCCGGTCGAGCCAAGGGTCTGGTCGAAGGTCCAGCCGTTTTCCAGCATCAGCCAGCTGACCACGGACACGTCGATCAGGCTTTCCAGACCTTTGAGCTTGCGCAGGATCAGCGTGCGGTGTGCCCACGGGCAGGCGAGGGAAACGTAAAGGTGATAGCGCCCGGCTTCGGCGGCGAAACCGCCTTCACCGCTCGACCCTGCCTGGCCGTCAGTGGTGACCCAGTGACGGCGCTGCGCCTGTTCGCGCTGGAACGCGCCGTCCTTGCTGCTTTCGTACCACTTGTCCTGCCAGTGGCCGTCGACGAGTAAACCCATGATCAAGACTCCTGAATCCAATAAGCGTTGGAGCCGAGTCTATTCCGATGAGTTCGAACAAAAAGCGCAAAGATCGGGCGTCGATGATCGGTTAAATCGATTTGTTACGCGCCGCCCAGTATTGCTCGGCGGTTTCGAACGCCTGCTCGCGACTTTGACCGAGACCGCGCAGGGCCAAGGCCATGGTCGAAATCAGGGCCATTTGCGGATAGCTGTCGACCACCTCGCCGCGCCACACAGCCTTGAGATGTTCGACGTCCAGCGAGGCCGGTTTGACGTGGCGCTGGCTCGACAGCTGCGGCCATTCCTCGTCCCAGCTCTCGCCGCCCCTGGTGCCGTAAAGATGGCTGTCGGCATCCGGGTTGATCTCGATTTCGCCGCCATCGCCCTTGACCACGATCGCCGTGTCGCCGAGCAGACCGCTGGCCTCGCGATGCACCGCTTGATAGCCCGGGTGGAAAATACTTTGCAGGCCACAACGGGCGCGCAGTGGATTGAGGATGCGTGCCAGCGAGTGAATCGGCGAGCGCAGGCCCATGGTGTTGCGCAGGTCGATCATCTTCTGCAACTGTGGCGCCCAGTCGATCAGCGGCATGAACGCCAGACCGCCGTGGTCCAGCGCGCTGCCGACTTGCTGCCAGGTGCGGCACAGCGGGATGTTCAGCTCGCCAAGCAGTTGTTCGGTGTACAGACGTCCGGCGGTGTGCGCGCCGCCGCCGTGCATGAAAATCCGCACGCCGTTTTGCGCCAGGCACTTGGCCGACAGCAGGTACCACGGCAGATGGCGTTTCTTGCCGGCATAGGTCGGCCAGTCCAGATCGACATTCAGCGTTGGCGCTGACAGGCGCTCGCGCAAGGCTTCGGTGAAACCGGCCATTTCCTCCGCGCTTTCTTCCTTGTGCCGAAGCAGCATCAGAAAGGCGCCGAGCTGGGTGTCTTCGACTTTGTCGTCGAGCACCATGCCCATGGCTTCCCGGGCTTCTTCACGGGTCAGGTCGCGGGCGCCACGTTTGCCCTTGCCGAGGATCCGTACGAATGGTGCGAACGGGTGTTCGGCGGGCGTTTCGAGGGTCAGCGCTGGAAAGTCGGTCATAAGCAATTCGTCGGTTTGGGCAGGCCCGCCAGTTTCGCGGCGAGTTTGGCAGGGGTGCCTTTGAACAGTCGGTTCAGGTGCAGGCTGTTGCCTTTGTCCGGGCCGAGTTTGAGTGCGGTGTATTTGATCAGCGGGCGAGTAGCCGGCGACAGCTGGAATTCTGCATAGAAGCTGCGCAGCAGATCGAGGACTTCCCAGTGTTCGGGGGTCAGGTCGATGTCTTCAGTAGCGGCGAGGGCGCTGGCAACGTCATGAGACCAGTCGTCGAGGTCGACCAGAAAGCCGTCCTTGTCCAGTTCGATGGCGCGGGCGCCGACAGTCATCGAGTTCATAGCCAGCTGTTGACCTTGTCGTGGTGGATCGACAGTTCGACGAAGGCCGGGTAATCGATGGCTTCGGCCCAGTCGGGAGCAACGATGGCGCGGGCCTGCAGGTCTTCGGCGAGGGCGAACAGCTTGACCCGGCGCTCGTTCAGCGTGGCGAATGGCGCAGTGCCCGGTTGCAGGGCGTATACCGCATCACCGGATAACAGTAAGGCGTCGGCAGCGCCGATCACGCGCAGGCAACTGCTCAGGCGATCATCGCCGAACGGGGAATGAGACAACACATGCAAAGTCGACATCAGAGGGTGATCACCTGGTCGTAACGGTCAATAAGGGCGGTGATTTCGCTGGCGCCGAGCGGCTGCGCTTCGTCCAGCGACAGCGTGCTCAGGCCACGGGCGCTGGCGCTGTCGGTGCAGTAGAACAGTTCTTCAACGCCGAACATCGGCAGCGCCTGCAGGTTGGCGCTGAGGTCTTTCTGTTGCAGGGCCTTGGCGTTCTGCCCGGCGGCCAGTTGCAACACGCCATCGTCGAGAAACAGCAGGCCGATCGGCAGATCGAACGCGCCGCCGGCCAGCACGACGTCCAGCGCTTCGCGGGCGCCGGGGCCGGACCATGGCGACTGGCGGCTGATGATCAACAGGGATTTGGCCATTTCACGCGCCTCCGAAACAGATCAGTCGATCGGCGTCCTGCACCGCGTCGTGCAACTGGCCGAGGCCAGACAATTCCCACGGCGCGCTGACCGCGACGGCATCACGCTGGTAGCGTTTGGCTTCTTCGTCATTCAGCACGCCACGGCGCAGGGCGGCGGCGATACACACCACACCGTCCAGTTGCTGCTCGCTGATGAACGCGCGCCACTGTTTGGGCAGGTCCAGTTCGTCCTGCGGGGTGACCACCGCGTCGGAGGCGTTGTAGACGCCGTCCTGATAAAAAAACAGCCGGACAATCTCATGCCCGCCGGCCAGCGCAGCCTGCGCAAACAGCAGGGCACGGCGCGAGGAGGGCGCATGGGCGGCGGAAAACAGCGCAATGGCGAACTTCATGACGGACTCGATCAGCAAAACTGCGGCCATGATAAAGCTTTATCGAGGCAGCCGCGAAACCCAAGTGAAGCACATGCCCTCTGTGGGAGCGGGCTTGCTCGCGAAGGCGTTGGGTCATTCGACACATCTTTGACTGATGCACCGCTTTCGCGAGCAAGC
>NZ_JASCPO010000371.1:0-3689 GCF_029960145.1 Pseudomonas sp. PS01299
AGCCCGCTCCCACATTTGGAATGCGTTCACCCTGTGGGAGCGGGCTTGCTCGCGAAGGGGCCATTCCTCACACCGAAGATTTCACAACAGAGGGGCTGCTTCGCATCGAACACAACCCGTAATAAATCACCCCACCCAGCGCCGAACCGGTAAACCAGCCATAGCTGTAAAACCAGCTGAACGCATCGCTGCCCAGCGACAGCAAGGTCAGCACCACCGGCACGCCAAACGCGGTAAACCCGGCCCAGTTCCACGCCGGATAGACGTCGTCGCGATAAAGCCCGGCCAGGTCCAGCTGCTGTTTCTTGATCAGGAAATAGTCCACCACCATGATCCCGGCGATCGGCCCGAGCAGGCTCGAATAGCCCAGCAGCCAGTTGGAATACACGGTTTCCAGGCTGACATCGGAAACGATCAGCCCGAGCTTTTTCAGCAGCTCGTGGGCCATCAGCGCCAGCCCGACGAAGCCGGTGAGCAACACGGCTTTGGTGCGGTTGATCACCTTGGGCGCGATGTTCTGGAAGTCGTTGGTCGGCGAGACAATGTTCGCTGCGGTATTGGTCGACAGCGTGGCGATGATGATCAGTGCCATGGCCACCGCCACCCACAGCGGGCTCTGGATATGGCCGATCAGGCTCACCGGGTCGGACACCGTCACGCCGACCAGTTTCACCGACGCGGCAGTCATCACCACACCCAGCGAAGCGAACAGGAACATGGTCAGCGGCAGACCGAAAATCTGCCCGAGGATCTGGTCCTTCTGGCTCTTGGCGTAACGGCTGAAGTCAGGAATGTTCAGCGACAGCGTGGCCCAGAAGCCGACCATCGCCGTCAGCCCGGCGGCGAAGTAACTGACCACGCTCGCGCCCTCAGGACGCTTGGGTGGAATCGCCAGCAGCTCGGTCATCGACACATTGGGCATCGCCCACATCAGCAGGCCGATGCCGACCGCCACCAGCAACGGCGCGGACAGGGTTTCAAGCCACTTGATCGACTCGGCCCCGCGGATCACCACCCACAGATTCAGCGACCAGAAGATCATGAAGCCGATCACCTCCCCTGTTCCACCGAGTGACTTCCAGCCGTCGAAGATCGAGCCGAGAAACAGGTGAATCGCCAGCCCGCCGAACATGGTCTGAATGCCGAACCAGCCACACGCCACCAGCGCACGAATCAGGCACGGCACGTTGGAGCCAAGCACGCCGAACGACGAGCGCAGCAGCACCGGGAATGGAATGCCGTACTTGGTGCCGGGGAAAGCATTGAGGGTCAACGGGATCAGCACGATGACGTTGGCCAGCAGAATCGCCATCAGCGCTTCGCCGACGGTCAGGCCGAAATACGCGGTAAGTACGCCGCCGAGGGTGTAAGTCGGCACGCACACCGACATGCCGACCCACAGCGCGGTGATGTGCCATTTATTCCAGGTTCGTTCGCGCACCTTGGTCGGTGCCATGTCGTGGTTGTAACGGGGACTGTCGAGGACGTCACTGCCGGCTTCGAGTTCGAACAAGCCGTCGCGCTCGGTCACTTGCGATCTGTTCTGTTGCATGGCCGCTCCACTGTTCTTCTGATTATTTTTTTGCTCATCAGGCGGCTGCACACGGGGTGCGAGCCGGACGATGGCCGGAGGAACTGACAACTTTCGTGTACCGGCCATGGTGTCAGCGGCGGCATCAATAAACGTGCCGGGTACTCCATCTGACGCCTAGGCGGTGGTTCAAACACATTGCAACTTTCTGATATTGCTGGGTTTTAATTATTCACCGAAAGAGTCCGCGAAAACTTGTCTGCACGCTCAGGCCAAACGTTTGCCAAGTTGTTCGAACTGTCAGGACTCAATCTGGTGCACTGCACTTTTTTTCATCACGGGCGCTCAACCGCAGCTCAACTTCAAGCGGCTGATTTCACATAGGAAATCTTGCTCATATTTCCATCCTGTCAAGTGCGTCAAAATGGTGAACAGCCTCACCATTTTGGTGATTTGCGTTTTTTATCGTTATGTTTCATACACTTAAAACAGCAATAAGCTTATAAAAAATAATCTTGATCAATTGCAAAACTGCGACTAGCTTCTATTCCTGACAGCGCTGACAGGAATACGCCGATCAGCGTTGTACATCAATAAAACATTTAGAACCGGCACAAGTCGGTCATGCCTGCGAGGAACTCGGAATGTCTCTGTTGATCCGTGGCGCCACCGTTGTTACCCATGATGAAAGTTATCGCGCCGACGTCTATTGCGCCGACGGCGTGATCAAAGCCATTGGTCAGAACCTGGATGTTCCCGCCGGCGCCGAAGTGCTCGACGGCAGCGGCCAATACCTGATGCCCGGCGGCATCGACCCACACACTCACATGCAACTGCCTTTCATGGGCACCGTGGCCAGCGAAGACTTCTACAGCGGCACCGCTGCAGGTCTGGCCGGCGGCACTACCTCGATCATCGACTTCGTGATTCCCAATCCACAGCAGTCGTTGATGGAAGCGTTTCATCAGTGGCGCGGCTGGGCCGAGAAGTCGGCATCGGACTATGGCTTCCACGTCGCGATCACCTGGTGGAGCGAGCAAGTGCGTGAGGAAATGGCCGAGCTGGTCAGCCATCACGGGATCAACAGCTTCAAGCATTTCATGGCCTACAAGAACGCGATCATGGCCGCCGACGACACGCTGGTGGCAAGTTTCGAACGCTGCCTGGAACTCGGCGCGGTGCCGACCGTGCATGCGGAAAACGGTGAACTGGTCTATCACCTGCAACGCAAGTTGATGGCCCAGGGCATCACCGGACCGGAAGCGCATCCACTGTCGCGGCCATCGCAGGTGGAAGGCGAAGCGGCGAGCCGGGCGATCCGTATTGCCGAGACCATCGGCACGCCGTTGTATCTGGTGCACGTTTCCACCAAGGAAGCGCTGGACGAAATCACCTACGCCCGCAGCAAGGGTCAACCGGTGTACGGCGAGGTGCTGGCCGGGCATCTGCTGCTCGACGACAGTGTCTACCAGCACCCGGACTGGCAGACCGCCGCCGGTTACGTGATGAGCCCGCCGTTCCGCCCGCGCGGCCATCAGGAAGCGCTGTGGCACGGTCTGCAAAGCGGCAATCTGCACACCACCGCCACCGACCATTGCTGCTTCTGCGCCGAGCAAAAAGCCGCCGGACGCGACGACTTCAGCAAGATCCCCAATGGCACCGCCGGCATCGAAGACCGCATGGCGGTGCTGTGGGATGAAGGGGTCAACAGCGGACGTTTGTCGATGCAGGACTTCGTCGCCCTCACCTCCACCAACACCGCGAAAATCTTCAACCTCTACCCGCGCAAAGGCGCGATCCGCGTCGGCGCCGATGCCGACCTGGTGCTGTGGGACCCGCAAGGCACCCGCACCATCTCCGCCAAGACCCACCATCAGCAGGTGGATTTCAACATCTTCGAAGGCAAGACCGTGCGCGGCGTGCCGAGCCATACCGTCAGCCAAGGCAAAGTGGTCTGGGCCGACGGCGACCTGCGCGCCGAGCGTGGGGCCGGGCGGTATATCGAACGGCCGCCGTATCCGGCGGTGTTTGATTTGCTGAGCAAGCGGGCTGAGTTGCACAAGCCGACGGCGGTGAAACGCTGAAATCCAGGCCTTCGGCCTTCGCGAGCAAGCTCGCTCCCACAGGGTGTACGCATTCCAAAATGTGGGAGCGAGCT
>NZ_JASCPO010000372.1:0-3663 GCF_029960145.1 Pseudomonas sp. PS01299
GCTCGCGAAAGCGGTGTGTCAGTCACCGAAAGTGTTGGATGTGCTGACGCCTTCGCGAGCAAGCCCGCTCCCACAATGGCTCAGCTGTGTGCTGCAGGTTGGCTGATTTCCACGTTGTCCAGCACCCGATTCACCGCCAGCTCGGCCAGCATGATGATTTGCTGGATCGCCAGTATCGTCTGTCGCTGCGGGCTTTCGACATAGGCCGCAATGTCGCTGGTCATGATGCTTGCCGAGGCCAGTGATTCGCAGGCGTGAACCAGCAGGCTTTCGTTGTCCATGTCGGGGACGACCTGGAACATGCTGCTGGGTTTGTGGAATCTCACAGCGGCGGCGGAAGGTTTCAGGTAATGGTCGAGTGCACGCTCGGCGGCGTCGTGGAGCTTTTTTGAATCGAGGGATTCGTAGGGGGAGGTGCTTTCGGCTTGGGGCGGATTGGGTGTGGGTTTGATCATGGTGGAACTCCATTCGGGATGTGGAGTTCGCCACGTACTGCGACCAAGCAATAGGGTGGCGAACCGTACGCAGGTTGGTCGACCAGGGAATGGAAACCCGGCAGGGCCAAGGCCCTCCCACGCACAGCTCGCCATTAAGCAAGCTTAAAAAGTGCGCCATTCTAAACCCGGACGACCAAGTCCGGTCGTTGATTCGTCAACGACCCCCTGAGCCTATCCACCCCACTTCCGAGTCACAACCGTCAAAACCTGTCGGAAAACTCCCTTCAAATCACCGCTTCTGTAGGAGCTGCCGTAGGCTGCGATCTTTTGATTTTTAAACATCAAGAGCAAAAGATCACAGCCTGCGGCAGCTCCTACAGTGAACACCGTATGTTGAAAATCAGTTGGCGACGCGGGCTCCGGCGAGGCTCCCACTCAACTCATACGCCGCCAGTTCCGCCTGATGCGCCGCCAATATCTCCGGCAGTGACCCGCGCAAATACTCGACCCAGGTCTTAATCTTCGCATCCAGGTACTGCCGCGACGGGTAGATCGCGTACAGGTTGAGTTCCTGCGAGCGGTAGTTGGGCATCATCCGCACCAGCGTGCCGTTGCGCAGGCCTTCGATGGCGGCGTAGACCGGCAGGACGCCGACGCCCATGCCGCTGATGATCGCGGCTTTCATCGCATCGGCGGAGTTCACCAGGAACGGCGAGCTGTTGATGGTGACCATTTCCTGGCCGTCCGGGCCGTTGAAGGCCCATTTTTCCAGGGGGATCACCGGGCTGACGAGGCGCAGGCAGGCGTGGTTCAGCAGGTCTGCGGGTTTTTGCGCGCAGCCGTTGACTTTCACGTAGGCCGGGGAGGCGCAGACGATGCTGTAGGTGATGCCCAGGCGTTGCGAGACGAAGCCCGAGTCCGGCAGTTCGCTGGCGAGCACGATGGACACGTCGTAGCCCTCGTCGAGCAGGTCCGGCACGCGGTTGGCCATGGTCAGGTCGAAGGTCACGTCCGGGTGGGTCTTGCGGTAGCGGGCGATGGCGTCGATCACGAAGTGCTGGCCGATGCCGGTCATGGTGTGCACTTTCAACTGGCCGGCGGGGCGGGCGTGGGCCTGGCTGGCCTCGGCTTCGGCTTCTTCGACATAGGCCAGGATCTGTTCGCAGCGCAGCAGGTAGCGCTTGCCGGCCTCGGTCAGGGCGATGCGCCGGGTCGTGCGATTGAGCAGGCGGGTTTGCAGGTGGGCTTCCAGGTTGGAGACCGCGCGCGAGACGTTGGCCGTGGTGGTGTCGAGTTGCACGGCGGCGGCGGTGAAGCTGCCGGCTTCGGCCACACAACTGAAGGCGCGCATGTTTTGCAATGTGTCCATGGGGTGCTCTCAAGGGAGATGGCAAATTGTGACACGAAGTTTCAGGGGCTGAGACCCCCGACCAACGGATTATCTCGTTAACGGTAACAAAGATTCACAGGAATCCCAGCTTATCGCCACCAAGGCGCCCACCTAGAATTGCGCCGCTCCCTGTAGGAGCTGCCGCAGGCTGCGATCTTTTGATTTTGTTTTAAGGGAATCAAGATCAAAAGATCGCAGCCTGCGGCAACCCCTGCACAAATCCCCGCCTTATCCTCTTTCAGGAATTCGCAGCTGTGCCGCGTCGCATCATCAGAGCGCTTTTGCCGCTCAGTGTTCTGGCTTTTACCCTGGGTCTCAGCGGCTGCATCTCAACGCAAGGAATTGCCCCGCATAGCACGGCATTGGAAGCCGACGCACTGGCCACTGACGACGCCATCGCCCACGCCGCCCGTGACGCCAACTGGCCCACCGCACAATGGTGGCAAGCCTACGGCGACCCGCAACTCAATCACTGGATCGACCTCGCCGTGCAGGGCAGTCCGAGCATGGCCATGGCCGCTGCTCGGGTGCGGCAGGCCAAGGCGCTGGCCGGTGTCGCCGAAGCGGCCGAGTCGTTGCAGATCAATGGCGAGTCGACACTCAAACGCCACAACTGGCCGACCGACCAGTTCTACGGCCCGGGCGAGCTGGCCAACACCACCACCTGGGACAACAACGCCGCGCTGGGTTTCAGCTACGCCCTCGACCTCTGGGGGCGGGAAAGCAATGCCAGCGAACGCGCGGTGGATCTGGCGCACATGAGCGCCGCCGAAGCGCGGCTGGCGCAGCTGGAATTGCAGAACAATATCGTGCGCGCCTACATCGAGCTGTCGCTGCATTACGCCCAGCGCGACATCGTCGCCGCGACCCTCAAGCAGCAACAGCAGATTTTGGATCTGGCGCAGAAGCGTCTGGACGGCGGCATCGGCACGCACTTTGAAGTCAGTCAGGCGGAAACGCCGTTGCCGGAGACCCATCGGCAACTGGATGCGCTGGACGAAGAAATCGCCCTGAGCCGCAACCAGATCGCCGCGCTGGCCGGCAAAGGCCCGGGCGACGGTGCGCAGTTGCAGCGGCCGACGCTGGCGCTGGGTGCTGCGTTGAAACTGCCATCGGCATTGCCCGCCGAGTTGCTCGGTCAGCGCCCGGACGTGGTCGCCAGTCGCTGGCAAGTGGCGGCGCAGGCACGTGGCATCGATGTCGCGCATGCCGGGTTTTATCCCAACGTCGATCTGGTCGGCAGCCTCGGCTACATGGCCACTGGCGGCGGGGCGCTGGAGTTTTTGACTGGCAAGAAACTCAACTACAACGTCGGCCCGGCGATCTCGCTGCCGATCTTCGACGGTGGGCGTTTGCGCAGTGAGCTGGGCGAAGCGTCCGCCGGGTATGACATCGCCGTGGCGCATTACAACCAGACGCTGGTCAATGCACTGAAGAACATCTCCGACCAGTTGATCCGTCGCGAGTCGATGGACAAGCAGCAAGCCTTCGCCGCCGAGTCGGTGGCTACCGCGCAGAAGACCTACGACATCGCGATGATCGCCTATCAGCGTGGCCTCACCGATTACCTCAACGTGCTCAATGCGCAGACCTTGCTGTTCAAGCAACAGCAGGTGCAGCAGCAGGTGCAGGCGGCGCGCTTGAGTGCGCATGCGGAACTGGTGACGGCGTTGGGTGGCGGACTCGGAGCTGGCAATGATGTGCCCACAGCCGAGCAAACGGCAGCCCCGAAAACCCCGGCCCTTTTGCGGTGAACACACAACCCTTGTGGGAGCGGGCTTGCTCGCGAATGAGGTGTGTCAGCCAGCGCATCAGGTGTCTGACACACCTCATTCG
>NZ_JASCPO010000373.1:0-3610 GCF_029960145.1 Pseudomonas sp. PS01299
GGCTTGCTCGCGAAAGCGGTGTATCAGTCGCTGAAAATGTTGACTGACACGACGTCTTCGCGAGCAAGCCCGCTCCCACAGGGGGGGTAGGTGTCAGGCAGTGGTTTTCGGGGCCAGGCCATCCGCCCGGAACATCCCGCGAATCCCGCGCACCGCCTGACGAATCCGGTCCTGGTTTTCAATCAGTGCGAAGCGCACGTGATCATCGCCATACTCACCAAAACCCACCCCCGGCGAGACGCAGACCTTGGCCTCGGCCAGCAGCTTCTTGGCGAATTCCAGCGAACCCAGATGCGCGTACGCCTCGGGAATCTTCGCCCAGACGTACATCGACGCTTTCGGATTCTCGACCATCCAGCCCAGTTCATGCAGGCCTTTGACCAGCACGTTGCGGCGCTGGCGATACTGCTCGGCGATGTCGCGCACGCATTGCTGATCGCCTTCCAGCGCGGCAATCGCCGCCACTTGCAGCGGAGTGAAGGTGCCGTAGTCGTGGTAGCTCTTGATCCGTGCCAGGGCGTTGACCAGCTCCGGGTTGCCGACCATGAAACCGATGCGCCAGCCGGCCATGTTGTAGCTCTTGGACAGGGTGAAAAACTCCACTGCGATGTCCTTGGCGCCGGGCACCTGCATGATCGACGGGGCTTTCCAGCCGTCGTAGACGATATCGGCGTAAGCCAGGTCGTGAATCACCAGTACGTCGTACTGCTTGGCGAGGGCGATCACCCGTTCGAAGAAATCCAGCTCCACGCATTGTGCGGTAGGGTTGGACGGGAAACCGAGGATCATCATCTTCGGCTTCGGGATCGAGCCACGGATGGCCCGTTCCAGCTCGGCGAAGAAGTCTACGCCGGGCACTAGCGGTACCGAACGCACCTGAGCGCCGGCAATCACTGCGCCGTAGATGTGAATCGGGTAGCTCGGGTTCGGCACCAGCACCGTGTCGCCCTGATCCAGGGTGGCCAGCATCAAATGCGCCAGGCCTTCCTTGGAACCGATGGTGACGATGGCTTCGCTTTCCGGGTCGATGTCGACCGCGTAGCGTTGCTTGTACCAGTTGGAAATCGCCCGACGCAGGCGCGGAATGCCCTTGGACGTGGAGTAACCGTGGGTGTCTTCACGTTGGGCAACTTGTACGAGTTTTTCGACGATGTGCGGCGGTGTGGCCCCGTCGGGGTTGCCCATGCTCAAGTCGATGATGTCTTCACCACGACGCCGCGCGGCCATCTTCAGCTCGGCGGTGATGTTGAAAACGTAAGGGGGGAGTCGATCTATGCGCGCAAAGCGGCGCGGCGAACCTTGTTCAGCCATTGTTGCCTCGGATAACGTAAGCGCCCGGAACCGTCCGAGCGACGCTGGTCACTGCGGTGACCTGTGGCGGAAGATAAGGGCAGCGATGGCAGACTGTCCAGCGTGCACGACAATAATTTTTTCCAAGGAAATGCTTAATGGAATTCACCAGCGGCTTCTTGCTGAGCCTTTCGCTGTGCCTGGACATCGGCGTAGCCAACATCGCGATGATCACCCTGGCGATGCAGCGCGGTTACTTTCAGGGCTTCGCGCTGGGCCTCGGCACTTGCGTCGGCGACCTGATCTACGCGGTGCTGGCGCTGGCCGGGATGACCGTGTTGCTGCAGTACGAAAGCGTGCGCTGGGTGCTGTGGATCGGCGGGTCGGCGCTGCTGATCTACTTTGCGGCGAAGATGATCTATTCGGCGATTCACCACGAAGCGCAGTTGGCGGCGACGGCGGAGGTGGGGCAGAACTCCCATCGCAAGGAATTCTTCCGCGGGATCTTCCTCGCCATGTCCTCGCCCAGCGCGATCCTGTGGTTCGCCGCGGTTGGCGGCACCCTGATCGCCCGCTCCGGTGGCGGCGGCCCGCTCAGCTCGGCGCTGTTTCTCGGCGGTTTTCTCTGCGCCGGCCTGCTGTGGTCGGCCGGTCTGTGCTTTGCCGCAAGCCACGGCGGCAAGTTGCTCGGCGACAAGCTGTTGCGCTATTCCTACATGGCGTCGGCGGCGATCTTCTGCTATTTCGCGGTTTACGTGATCGTATCCGGTTATAACGAGTTCGTTGGCTCCGGCGCTGCCGACCAGTTGCACGCCTTGTGACATTGCGAATCGGGTTTGGCTTCTATACTCAGCAGCCGAACCCCTAATTTTGTTCCAGGAGTCGAGTCATGGATGAGCAAAAACGCGTCGAAGTGGCGGAACCTCGCTTCGAACATGGACACTTCCTGCTGATCGCGGGATTTCGTGGTCGATTTACCCAGGACACGGCCAAGGACATCCCCGCGCTGTGGGAAAAGTTCTTGCCGCACCTGGGAAAGATACAGGGACAAAAAAACGAAGTGACCTACGGCGTCTGCAGCAATTTCGACGACAAGGGTGGCTTCGACTACATCGCCGGGGTAGAAATCAGCAAGCTCGATGACCTCGACCAGAAGGTCTATCAGTGGGTCGAAGTGCTGCCCCGGCAGTACGCGGTGTTCGAGCACAAGGGCCCGCTCGACCAGTTGCCGCAAACCCTGCAATACATCTACAAGACCTGGCTACCGACTTCCCATTACGTGGAACTGAATGCCCCGGAACTGGAACGCTACAGCGCCGATTTCAATCCGCGACTGCACACCGGCAAACTGGAAATCTGCGTGCCGGTCGACAGCAAAACCTGAGTCCATGACGATGAGGCGGATCACTGATCCGCCTCATGTTGTTCAACCGCGCTTGACCTTGCCCAGCCGTCGCGCCCGCAACAGGTCGATGCCCAAGGTGATAAAGCCGAACGTACTGATGCCCAACACCATCAACAAGCCGATTTCAACGCTGCTCATAAGCGGTTTCTCCCAAGGGTGATCAGAGACACAGCGCAGGAATAGCCCGTCAGCGGCACGAAGAAAAGCGCTTATACGCAGGCTTTACGCCCCCCGCGCGGATCGATATGAACACCTTATTCCTTTATGCTTTGCGCACTTTTCTCCGCTGATTTTCGAGCTGCCATGAACACCGTCATCCGCAACGTCACCGCCGCCGACCTGGATCGCTGCTACGCCATCGAAACCGTTGCCTACGAAGGCGATGAAGCCGCCACTCGCGAGAAGATCGCCACGCGCATCGCCACCTGGCCTGAGGGTTTCATCGTCGCCGAAGTAGACGGCGTAGTCGCCGGGTTCATCAACTCGGGCGCGGCGTTTGATGTGCAAATGTCCGACGAGGCGTTCAAGGAGCTGATCGGTCACGACCCGCAAGGGCCGAACGTGGTGATCATGTCGGTGGTGGTGCACCCGGACTATCAGGGCCAGGGTTTGGCCAAGCGACTGATGGCCGAGTTCATCGAGCGCATGCGCGGGATGGACAAGGCGACGATTCATCTGATGTGCAAGGAGAAGCACATTGCGCTGTATGCCGGGTTCGGCTTTGCCTACATCAAGCCGTCGGAGTCCGACCATGGCGGGATGGCGTGGCACGAGATGATCCTGACCCTCTGAAAATCGCTGCAAGCCCAAATGTGGGAGCGGGCTTGCTCGCGAAGGCGGTGTGTCAGTTGCCAATGATTTATCTGACACGACGCCTTAGCGGGCAAGCCCGCGCCCACAGGGGGGCAGTGGGGA
>NZ_JASCPO010000374.1:0-3600 GCF_029960145.1 Pseudomonas sp. PS01299
GGCTTGCTCGCGAAGGGGCCGTGTCAGTCGACATCATTGCTGAATGACACACCGCATTCGCGAGCAAGCCCGCTCCCACAGGTTCAGTGTTTGGCTGGCTTACGACGGTGCAAGCGCCAGCCAATCAGCACCAGCAACACCACGCCCAGACCACCGGCAATCAGCCACAACACTTGATCATCACTAAGCAACGGCTTCTCGATCCGCAGATATCCCGGTTGCAACAGCAACTCGCGCATGGCCTTGTTTGCCGTTTCCAGGGTCACGCCTTGCAGCTCGCGGGCCGGGTTGGCAAAGCGCCCGTCCTCGTAATCGCCCAGCGCGCTCCAGTAGTAATCCGCCATGGCACTGTTGCCCTGTACCGCCCAGGCCTGATGGGCGATGGCGGCTTGTTTGATCCGGGCGAAGGTGTCCGGGTCGAGGCCGTTTTTCAGCAGGTCGGCCTTGAGGTCTTCCAGCACCTGTTGGGCTTCGGCGAGGTCATCGCGATCCACGTCAGCGTTGAGGCTCATGAAGCCGACCCCGCCAAACACTTCACGCTCGGCCCATGGCCCGTAGGACAGGCCGTGATTCAGGCGAATCTGCCGGTACAGCGCCCAGTCGAGGTAGTCCTTGAGGATGTCGAAGGTCTCGTCGTACTGATCGTCGAGCATCGGCTCCGGCACCAGCCAGTGCAACTTGGCGCTGTCGCCGATGAAGCCGCGGGTGAGGTTGCGTTCATGGGCGGCGCTGGTGCGGATGTCCGGCAGCTCACGGTGCTCCGCCGGGTCCACCGCTTCAAGCGCGCCCCAGGTGCGTTCCAGATAGGCCGGCAGCAGTTTGTCGAGTTCACCGACGACGATCAGGGTCATGTTGTTCGGCGCGTACCAGGTCTTGCGCACCTTCTCCAGTTGCTTCTGGGTCAGGTGACCGACCTCGGCCCGCTGCGGGCATTTCAGGCCCAATTCCACCGCCAGTTGATTGCTCGCGGTGTGGCCCAGATCCTGGCGGTCGAGAAAGCGTTGCAGGCGCGTGTAATGGCCGCCGTCCTCGCGCTCGACCACACGTTTGGCAGCGTTGATCGCGTTGTCGTCGATGCGGGTCTGGGTCAAAAGGTCGAGCAACAGGTCGAGGACCTTGCGCTGATTCTTTGCCGGGGCTTCGATGACGAACGTGGTGTCGGCGTTGCTGGTGAACGCGTTCCACTCACCGCCCAGCGCCTGCATGCGCTCCTCGAGACCGCCTTCACCGGTGGCATCGACGCCGCTGAACAGCAGGTGCTCAAGCAGGTGCGGCAGCTCTTTTTCATCGCAGTCGAAATCGTCGAGACCGACGCCCACCACCAGACGAATCGCCACATGCCCGCGCTCGGTGCCGGGTTTGAGCAACAGCTGCAATCCGTTGGGCAGCGCGTAGCCTTCGACCTGAAAGCGATCAACGGCGAAGGCGGGCAGGGAACCGAGCAACAGACAGGCGAACAACAGGCAACGCATAACAGGCTTCCATACGGCTGATTTGGAGATCCGTGTCGCTATTCAGGCCGGCATTCGCGAGCAAGCTCGCTCCCACAGGGGAATGCATTTCAAATGTGGGAGCGAGCTTGCTCGCGAAGGTCTTAAGGCTGAATCAATGTTACTGACTGACCCCAGCCCCAGACGTTCAAGGCGAATGCGTAATGTCGGCAATATCATCCGCTTCCAGCGCCCCGGTATCGGCCGTTTCCAGCACCACATAAGCACTGCTGCAAAACAGCGAATTCAAGCGCTTCATATCCGCAATCAGCTCCAGATGCAGCGAACTGGTTTCCAGACTCTGCACGATCTTACGTTGCAAACGGCTGACATGGGCATGGGCCAGACGCCGTTCCTGTGCGCGAAAGCGACGTTTCTCGCGCAACAGCTGACGGGCGCTTTCCTTGTCGCCGCTGAGGAACACTGACAGGCCCAGGCGCAGGTTGGCGATCAGTTGCTGATGCAGCCCGGCCAGATCCTCCAGGCCCTCTTCGGAAAAAGACCGACGCTGGGAGGTCTTCTGCTGCTGCACCTTGCGCAGCATGCGTTCGATCAGGTCGCTGGCCAGTTTCAGGTTGATCGCCAATTCGATGGTCTCTGCCCAGCGCCGACTGTCCTGTTCGCCGAGATCCTCGCGGGGCATTTGCGCCAGATACAGCTTGATCGCGCTGTACAGCGCTTCGACGTCATCGGTCAGTCGGCGCATTTCCTGGGTAATGGCGGTCTGCTTGCCGCGCAGCACATCGAGCATCGCGTCGAGCATGTTGTCGATCAGGTCGCCCATGCGCAGGGTCTCGCGGGCGGCGTTGGCCAACGCCAGGCTCGGGGTGACCAGCGCCGTCGCATCGAGATGCCGCGGCTTGGCGGTGCCGTTGACCTCCGGGCGCTCCGGCAGCAGCCAGGCACACAGCCGTGCCATCGGCGAAACACTGGGCAGCAGGATCAGGCAGCGCGCGGTGTTGTAGAGCAAGTGGAAGCCGATGACCATTTCCTGCGGGCTGAAATCCAGGCCGTCCATCCAGTGCACCAGCGGATCGAGCACCGGGATGATCAGCAGCAGGCCGATCAACTTGTACAGCAGGCTGCCCAGCGCCACTTGCCGCCCGGCCGCGTTCTGCATGCTGGTGCTCATGAACGCCAGCACGCCGCTGCCGATGTTGGCGCCGATCACCAGACCGATCGCCACCGGCAGGCTGATCACGCTGGCGCCGGCCAGCGTCGCGGTCAGGAGCACGGCGGCGAGGCTGGAATAGGAAATCATCGCGAACAACGCACCAACCAGGGCGTCGAGGAGGATGTCGCCGGTCAGCGAAGCAAAGATCACCTTCACCCCTTGGGCGTGGGTAATCGGTGCGGCGGCCTCCACGATCAGTTGCAGCGCGAGAATGATCAGCCCCAGACCGATGCTGACCCGGCCCATCTGCCCGAGCCGCGTCTGTTTGCGCGACAGAAAGAAAATCACCCCGAGGAAAATCAGCAGCGGCGACAGCCACGACAGGTCAAAGGTCAGCACCCGCGCCATCAGCGCGGTACCGACGTCGGCGCCAAGCATGGTCGCCAGCGCCGGGGTCAGCGCCATCAAGCCCTGACCAACGAAGGAGGTGACGAGCATGGCCGTGGCGTTGCTGCTCTGCACCATCGCAGTCACGACGATGCCGGCGACGAACGCGAGCCAGCGTTTGGACATGTTCTGGCCGATCACATGGCGCAGATTGGTGCCGTACACCCGCAGGATGCCGGTTCGGACGATGTGCGTGCCCCAGATCAGCAGGGCCACGGCAGACAGCAAATTGAGCAGGGTGAGCATGCAGACCCCCTGTAGTTGCAGAGCCCCAAAGGGGCAAGTTGACGGTACCGCGCGGTTTCTACGTTTTTGATACTTAAGCTGTAGTTGGCTAACGGACTGGGCGCCAGCATTGCACAGCTAAAGTGCGGATTGAAACAAAAGTGTCATGAAAACAGGTTCATCCACCTCATCTGAAATCACCGCGGTCCCCTGTAGGAGTGAGCCTGCTCGCGATAGGGCGACCAGCTTCAACATCGTTGCTGACTGACGGACCGCTATCGCGAGCCGGCGCCCTCCGACAGGGATTAAGGCGGGCCCCGGTTA
>NZ_JASCPO010000375.1:0-3578 GCF_029960145.1 Pseudomonas sp. PS01299
CCCTCAGCCAACATCAAGGGTGACTGATGTACCGCATTCGCGAGCAAGCCCGCTCCCACAGGGTCAGTGTTGGTCTCGAACACTGAGTATTACCAGGAAGACGTCGCCCCGCTCTTCAACGCCATCTCGCGCCGGCTGTTGGCGCGCATCGCCTTGATCAGCGACACCGAGCCCACCAGCAGAATCGCAGCGCCGAACAGGAAGTCGATGTTGTACAGCTGGAAGTCCTGCACCGGCCCGACCAGCAGCACCCGCACCACGGCAATCGTCACCAGCGTGGCGAGGAAGTCGATCCCCGGCTCGTCACGATAGAACACGTGCAACAGCGGCAGGCACAGCACCAGCAGGAACAACAGCACCACGACCTTGAACGAGCCTTTGCGCTCGACGCTGAACGCGCATTCGTGCGGGCCGTAGGCCTTGTAATCCTCGTCGCGGATCATCGAGTTTTTCTCGTTGATGTACTCGACGCGGTTGTACTTCTGGATCGGCGTGAAGGTGTTGGACATCTCCATCAGCGTGGTGATGTTCTTGAAGCGCAGGTCGATGCGCTCGCTGCCCTTGAGGTAATACAGCACCGGTTTGTAGCCGTAGCGATAGGTGTCGAAGGGGAAGTCGGTGACCTGGCCCTGGACGCCGATCGGCCGTGGCTCAAGCTCGGCGTAGGCGCTTTTCGTTGGAGACGCGAGGTTGCGGCTCAGCGGCTGAACCTTGACCTGTTCGAGGAAGATCGGCGTCACGCCGTACGACCACTGCAACGGTTCCAGGCGCAGACGCAGTTCGTTGCGGCCCAGATCGTAACGGTTGAAGGTGCGTTCGGAGACCACCAGCGAGCCACTGAGCATGAACTCGCCGCGCAGGTTGTTGGTGACGCGCAAGGTCAGTTGATCCTTGCCCAACAGCGCCGCTTCGGTGGACGGCGGCGCGCCGCACCACGCGGTGCTTTCACCGGCGCCGCCCAACTGGCCGTCGCGGTTTTCCTTGAACACATAGAAGTAACTGGCCCACAGCGTCAGCATCAACAGCAACGCCGTGAGGCCCAAAATCTTTTTGCCCGCACTCACTACCCAGACTCCCTTCTTGGTTCCGTCGTCCAGCCGAAAACCCGCTGGCGACGGGGACTCTACCAAAAGGCCAGCATCGACCCAAGGAAAAATCCGGGAATGGTGCGGGATGTAAGGGTTTCCCCTGTAGAGAAGGGGCCGCTAGGCAATTGTGGTGAGGGGATTTATCCCCGACCGGCTGCGCGGCGGCCGCAGAACCAGCCAACAGGTTTTAGCTGAAGAAATGCTTCGGCAGATTTTAGGTCTGCTTCGCAGCCCATCGGGGATAAATCCCCTCACCACAAAGTATCTATCAAGCAATGGATATTCAGCGTCTACGAAACAGCGGGCGTGGCTCGATCACCGAGCGGCCGTACAGCACGCTCATGCCGACCAGTCCCTTCAGCGCATCCTCAGCCGATTTGTCCTCGCGTACCGCAAAACTGTCGAACCCGCACTGACGCATATGGCTGAGCTGATCGCGCAGCACATCGCCAATCGCCCGCAGCTCACCGGCCCAGCCAAACCGGCTACGCAGCAGATACGCCTGACTGTAGGCGCGACCGTCGCGAAAGCTCGGAAAATCCAGGGCAATCAGCGGCAGCGAGGCCAGCCACGGCACCACGCTTTCAACTTCATCGTCCGGCCCCAGCCACACCGCGTGGGTCGAGGGCGATTGCAGCCAGTGCGCCAGCGGCAGGATCAGCAATCCTTGCGGCCTGCCCTGCTCCGGCTCGCGAACCAGCGTCCATGGGTCGTCCTCGATCAGGCGTGCGACACCTTGCTCCAGACGCAGCAGATTGTTCATGCCGACGCCTCCAGCACTTTCGGGTAGACCCGCTCCTTGAAAGGCTCCAGGCCAATGCGCGCCACGGTGTCGACAAACAGTTCCTCGCTTTCGCGGTAACGCACAAACGTACCGATGATCCGCTCGATCACCTGCGGCACTTCGGCCGCGCTGAACGATGGGCCGATGACTTTGCCCAAGGCGCTGTTTTTGCCCTGCGCGCCGCCAAGGGTGATCTGATACCACTCGCTGCCGTTCTTATCGACGCCGAGGATGCCGATATTGCCGATGTGGTGGTGGCCGCAGGCGTTCATGCAGCCGGAGATGTTCAGGCTGATGTCGCCCAGGTCGTGCAGGTAGTCGAGGTTGTCGAAACGCGCCTGAATCGCCTGGGCAATCGGGATCGACTTGGCGTTGGCCAGCGCGCAGAAATCGCCGCCCGGGCAGGCGATGATGTCGGTCAGCAGGCCGACGTTGGCGCTGCCCAGATTGCGCTCGCAGGCCAGCTGCCAGAGTTCATACAGGTCAGACTTTCGAACATCGGGCAGAACGATGTTCTGCTCATGGGCAATGCGAATCTCGCCAAATCCGAATCGCTCCGACCAGTCGGCCACCGCGAGCATCTGCTGGCCGGTGACATCACCCGGTGGTGCACTCAGACCCGGTTTGGTCGACAGCACCACGCTGGTGTAACCCGGTTTCTTGTGCGGCTGCACGTTGCGCGCGACCCAGCGGGCGAACGCCGGGCTTTCAGCCAGATGCGTGCCGAAATCCAGATCGGTATCGGCCAGGGTGTGATAGATCGGCGGCACGAAGGCACTGGCGACACGCTCATATTCAGCCTCGGTCAGCTGCGCCGGGCCGTCCTTGAGGTGCTGCCATTCTTCCTCGACCTCTTTGGCGAACGCCTCGATGCCCAGCGCCTTGACCAGAATCTTGATCCGCGCCTTGTACTTGTTGTCGCGCCGGCCATGGCGGTTGTAGACCCGCAGGATCGCCTCGACGTACGACAACAGGTGCTGCCACGGCAAACCTTCGCGGATCTGCAGACCGAGGATCGGCGTGCGCCCCAACCCGCCGCCGACGATCACCCGCAGCAACATCTGCCCGTCGCGCCCCGGATAAAGATACAGGCCGATGTCATGCATCATGATCGCCGCACGGTCCTGCCTCGCCGAGCAGATGGCGATCTTGAACTTGCGTGGCAGGAAGAGGAACTCCGGGTTGATCGTCGACCATTGCCGCAAGATCTCGGCCAGCGGGCGCGGGTCGATCAACTCGTCCGCCGCGACCCCGGCAAACGCTTCAGTGGTGATGTTGCGCACGCAGTTGCCGGAAGTCTGGATCGCATGCATGTTGACCTGCGCCAGGCGTTCAAGGATGTCCGGCACCTGCGCCAGTTCGATCCAGTTGAATTGCAGGTTCTGCCGCGTGGTGAAGTGGCCGTAGCCGCGGTCGTAATCGGCGGCGATGCTCGCCAGCGTGCGCATCTGTTCGGCACTCAGGGTGCCGTAAGGAATCGCCACTCGCAGCATGTAGGCGTGCTTCTGCAGGTACAGGCCGTTTTGCAGGCGCAGCGGCAGGAACTCCTCCTCGCTCAACTCTCCGGCCATGAAGCGCTCGACCTGATCGCGAAATTGCGCAACGCGCTCGAACACCAACGCCCGGTCGTAATCATCGTATTGATACATGCAGCGGCTACCCCATCAGGTTTGATCCCAGATCAAAACTGTGGGAGCGGGCTTGCT
>NZ_JASCPO010000376.1:0-3507 GCF_029960145.1 Pseudomonas sp. PS01299
GAGCTTGCTCGCGAAGGCGGCGCGTCAGTCAGCATATTTCTCGACTGATCCGCCGCTTTCGCGAGCAAGCTCGCTCCCACAGTGTCTTGGTCCTACAGAACAATCTGAACAATCCTGCCCCCCACGAGGTACTTCGGAACCAGAATCGCGTGCCATACTCCAAGGCACTCCGATTCAGAGATGAAGCCGCACATGCCCAAAGGATTGATTCGCGCGATTGGCGCCTTGTTGACTGCTCTGGCCCTCTACAGCCTGCTGGGGTTTCTGATTTTGCCAGGCATCGCCCTGCGTATCGCCAACCAGCAACTGGCGAACTACGCCACGGTGCCGGCGCATATCCAGCGCATCGAACTCAATCCGTTCAGCCTGGAAGTCACCCTGTGGGGCTTGGTCGTCGGTGAGCCGGGCAAGGAGCAGGTCGGCTTCGAGCGGCTGTACGCCAACCTGCAACTCGACAGCCTGTGGACCAAGGCGCTGCACCTGGCCGATATCGAGCTGGACAAGCCCAAGACCGAAATCCTCTTCGCCAAGGACGGCCAGCTCAATCTGCTGGGCCTGTTCAAAATTCCCGCCAGCGAACCGACCCCGGCCGATCCGAATGCCAAGCCGTTCCCGCTGCGCATCGATCGCATCCAACTGGCCGGTGGCAACGTACATTTCCAGGACGCCCGGCCGAGTGAGCCGATCGAGTTCATCTACGACAAACTCGACTTCGAACTGAAAAACCTCAGCACCCTGCCCGAAGACAATGCCGACATGACCCTGGTGGCTGCCGGCCCGGCCGGTGGGCAGATCGACTGGAAAGGCAACTTCAGCCTGATCCCGTTCACCTCCGAAGGCACCTTGAAAGTCACCGACGGCAAGATGAAATCCTTCTGGCCTTACGTGCGTGACGCGCTGCCGCTGGTACTCGAAGACGGCGTGCTGAATCTCAGCACCGAGTACAAACTGAATCTGTCGAAAGAAACCGAACTGCTGTTGAACAACGTCGCGGTGAGCATTGCGCCATTCGCGATCAAGGCGCCGGACGGACGCCCATTGGCGAAACTTGAACGCCTCGACGTCAGCGAAACCTCGCTGGACCTGGCCAAACAGCAAGTAGTGGTCGGCAAGATCCGCAGCAACAAACTGGAAACCTGGGCTGCGCTCGAAGCCGACGGCCAGCTCGACTGGCAGAAACTGTTCGCCAGCCAGCCATCGAAACCTGCCGCCAAGGCCGCCGCCGAACCCAAGACCACTCCGGCCGCCGCCGACTCGCCGAAAGCGCCGGTCGCGCCGAGCAAGCCCTGGCAAGTGCTGCTCAAAGACGTCCAGCTACGCAACTACACCGTGCATCTCGCCGACCGCTCGGCCAACCCACCCGTGGCGCTGGATGTGACGCCGCTGAACATTGATCTGCAGGATTTCGACAGCCTCAACGGTTCGCCCTTCAAGGTCAGGCTCGACAGCGGCTTGGGCAAACAAGGCAAGATCAACGCCGATGGCGTGGTCAACCTCGCGCCGGTCACCGCCCAGCTCAATGTGAAAACCCAGGACATCGACCTGCGCGTTGCACAGTCCTACATCAATCCGTTCATTCGCCTGGAACTGCGCAGCGGCATGCTTGGTAGCGACCTCAAGGTCAACCTCAAGAGCACCGAACCGCTCGCACTCGGCGTGACCGGGCGCGCGCAGATCGATCAACTGCACACCCTCGACACCCTGAAAACCCGCGACTTCCTCAAGTGGCAGCAAGTGGTGGTTGAAGGCATCAACTATCAACACGGTGACAGCCTGTCGATCGACAAGGTCAACCTGTTCCAGCCGTACGCGCGGTTCATGATCAACGACGACCGCACCACCAACATCGACGATCTGCTGATCCCGCAGCCCGCCGACAATGGTGCGAAAACCGCAGCGGCGAAACCGGCCAGTAAAGACAAACCACTGGGCATTCACATCGGCGCGATTGCGATCAACGACGGCTCGGCCAACTTCGCCGACTTCAGCCTGACGCCGAATTTCGCTACGGCGGTTCAACAGCTCAACGGCCAGATCGGCACCATCGACAGTCGTCAGGCGAAACCGGCCAGCGTCGACATCAAGGGCAAGGTCGACCGCTATGCCCCGGTGACCATCAAAGGCGCGGTCAATCCATTCGACCCGATGGCCAGCCTCGACATCGCCACCAGTTTCAAACGCGTCGAGCTGACTACCCTGACCCCGTATTCCGGCAAGTTCGCCGGTTACCGCATCCGCAAGGGCCGGCTCAACCTCGACCTGCATTACCTGATCACCAAGGGCCAGTTGAAGGCTGAAAACAAAGTGGTGCTCGAGCAACTGCAACTCGGTGAAAAAGTCGACAGCCCGGATGCCGTGAGCCTGCCGCTGAAACTGGCGATTGCCCTGCTCAAGGACGTAGACGGCAAGATCTCCATCGAACTGCCAGTGACCGGCGACCTCAACAACCCGCAGTTCAGCGTGATGCCGATTGTCTGGCAAACCCTGCGCAACCTGATCGTCAAGGCCGCCGCCGCACCGTTCAAGATGATTGGCGGGCTGATCAACGGTGGCGGCTCCGAAGACCTCGGTACCGTGTCATTTGCTGCGGGCTCAAGCGATTTGAGCAAGGATGCCGAAGCAGCGCTGGATAAACTGTCCCAAGCCCTCAAGGAACGTCCAGCCCTGCGTCTGGAAATCGAAGGCACTGCCGCACAGAGCAGCGACGGCCCGTTGATTGCCGAGCAGCGTCTGGAGCGCGAATACCAGTACAACTACTACAAGATGCTCCAGCGCCGTGGCGACAAGGTGCCGGCTCAGGCGTCCCTGCTGCAAGTGCCGGAGAGCGAGAAAGGCCCGCTGCTCGAAGGCATCTACCGCACCCGTCTGAAAACTCAGCCACCGGCCGAATGGAAAGATCTGGGCAAAGAAGAACGCACGGCGAAAATGCGTGATGGTGTGATCAAGTTCTGGAGTTCCAGCGATGTACTGCTGCGGCAGTTGGGTCAGGAACGCGCCAGCAGCATCAAGGACTATCTGGTCGACAAAGGTCAACTGGCGGATGATCGGGTGTACTTCATCGATGCCAACCTTGGCGAGGCCGAAAGCGATGGTCGGGTCGTGACGCAAATGCATCTGGACGCCGAATGATGAAGCGCAAATGGCTGGCAGCGTTGACGCTGCTGCTCGCTGGCAGCCCTGCGCTGGCCTCTGACACGCTGCGTTGTGGCAGCCAGTTGGTCAGTCTCGGTGACCGCGCCAGCGAAGTGCTGCAGAAGTGTGGCGAACCGGTGAGCCGCGATGTCCTCGGCTACAAGCGCAGCGCCAACCGCCGCGAAGAATTTCAGGTCGAGGAATGGACCTACGGCCCGAGCAACGGCATGTATCAATACCTGCGCTTTGAAGGCAATCGCCTGCGGCAGATCAACAGCAAGCGCGGTAATTAATTCACCCCCCCTGTAGGAGTGAGCCTGCTCGCGATAGCGGTGTGTCAGTCAGCAGATTTCTCAATCTGACACACCGCTATCG
>NZ_JASCPO010000377.1:0-3486 GCF_029960145.1 Pseudomonas sp. PS01299
GTGTCAGGCGACATCTGCTTTTACTGGCCCAGCGCTTTCGCGAGCAAGCCCGCTCCCACAGGGATTCATGGGTAATTGCGGGGATCTTCATCTGTATAAGGAACACCGCCGTCATGAACGACGCCACCTA
Organism: Pseudomonas sp. PS01299; assembly: GCF_029960145.1. Taxonomy (NCBI): domain Bacteria; kingdom Pseudomonadati; phylum Pseudomonadota; class Gammaproteobacteria; order Pseudomonadales; family Pseudomonadaceae; genus Pseudomonas; species Pseudomonas sp. PS01299. The sequence continues at coordinate 131 of NZ_JASCPO010000377.1, forward strand.
CACCCGCCTGCGCCCTCTCGCCGACACTTCGCCCTCAGCGATCGTTGCCGGGTTCATTGCAATGATGACCGGCTACACCAGTTCGCTGGTGCTGATGTTCCAGGCCGGGCAAGCGGCGGGCCTGAGCAGCGGGCAGATTTCCTCGTGGATCTGGGCGATCTCGATCGGCATGGCGGTGTGTTCGATCGGCTTGTCGCTGCGCTATCGCACACCGATCACCATCGCCTGGTCGACCCCCGGTGCAGCCCTGCTGATCACCAGCCTGGGCGGCGTCAGCTACGGCGAGGCCATTGGCGCCTACATCACCTGCGCGGTGCTGGTGACGATTTGCGGCTTGACCGGCAGCTTCGAACGCTTGGTGAAGAAGATCCCGGCGTCGCTGGCGGCAGCGTTGCTGGCGGGGATTCTGTTCAAGATCGGCAGCGAAATCTTCGTCGCCGCGCAACACCGCACCGGGCTGGTGCTGGGGATGTTCTTCACTTATCTGCTGGTCAAACGCCTGTCACCGCGTTACGCGGTACTGGCTGCGCTACTGATCGGCACTGCGCTGTCAGGTTTCATGGGGCTGCTGGATTTCAGCGGTTTCCATCTGGAACTGGCGACGCCAGTCTGGACCACGCCGCACTTCTCGCTGGCCGCAACCATCAGCATCGGCATTCCGTTGTTCGTGGTGGCGATGACTTCGCAGAACATGCCCGGCATCGCCGTACTGCGCGCCGACGGCTACAACGTGCCGGCCTCGCCGCTGATCACCACCACCGGCATCGCCTCGCTGTTGCTGGCGCCATTCGGCTCCCACGGCATCAACCTCGCGGCGATCAGCGCGGCGATCTGTACCGGGCCGCACGCCCATGAGGATCGCAACAAACGCTACACCGCCGCCGTCTGGTGCGGGATTTTTTACGGGATTGCCGGCGTATTCGGCGCTACGTTGGCGGCGCTGTTTGCCGCGTTGCCAAAAGAACTGGTGCTGTCGATTGCCGCGCTGGCGCTGTTCGGTTCGATCATCAACGGCCTGAGCATTGCCATGAGCGAAGTGAAGGAACGCGAGGCGGCGCTGATCACCTTTATGGTCACGGCGTCGGGGTTGACGCTGTTTTCCATCGGCTCGGCGTTCTGGGGGATTGTCGCGGGGGTTTTGACGTTACTGATTTTGAATTGGCGTAAAGCCCAGGCATAAAAAAACGGCGACCCTCAGGTCGCCGTTTTTTTCAGTATCACTTAGCCGCGTTGATCGGCTTTTCCGGATACCAAACGTCCAGCAGCGGGCTGATTTCAGTAGAAGTCAGCTCGGAGCGGGTTTTCAGCCAGGCTTCAACAGCAGCACGCTGCTCTTCGGAGACCGAACCACGCTTCTGCAGGCAAACCAGACCGAAGTCGTCGCCGCCGACATAGCCCAGACCGTTGGCTTCCATGGCTTCTTTGATGAATGCTTCGAGGAAAGCGTCAATGGCTTCTTCGGACAGGTCTTCTTTGAAGCCCAGGTTCAGTTCGAAACCCAGCTCTTGAAATTCATCGACGCACAGTTTTTTGCGCAGACGCTGGGAACGGTTAGTCGCCATTGGAACAATCCTCTTAAGTAATAACGGCCGGCACTTTACCAGTTTAAGCGGTCAATTGCCCGACTCTCTGGGCGCTGAGGCCGACCGCCTGTAAAAAAAATAACGAAATGGCCGCCCCGGGCAAGGCACAAGCTGTTACACCTTGGGGCATAATGCCGACACTTTCATGACCACTGAGGGCTTTTTCATCCATGCCCTCGTTATTTTTCCCCTCTTCTGCAGGGTTTTATTTCATATGATCAAATCGTTGCGTCCTCTCTTTCTCGCCGGCCTTCTTCTGCCCCTGGCCCTGCCGGTTGCCGCTGCCACTATCAATACCGCCCTCACCCCTAACGTCGAAAAAGCCCTCAAGGCCAGCAAGCTGCAGCCGACCGCGCTGTCGCTGGTGATGATTCCGCTCGACGGCCCGGGCAATCCGACCGTGTATAACGCCGACGTCTCGGTCAACCCGGCTTCGACCATGAAACTGGTCACCACCTACGCCTCGCTGGAAATGCTCGGCCCCAACCATCAGTGGAAAACCGAGTTCTACACCGACGGCGACCTCAGTGGCGGCATTCTCAACGGCAACCTGTACCTCAAGGGTGGCGGCGATCCGAAGCTGAACATGGAAAAACTCTGGCTGTTGATGCGCGACCTGCGCGCCAACGGCGTGACCCAGGTCACCGGCGATCTGATCCTCGACCGCAGCTTCTTCATCCAGCCGCAACTGCCCGAGTTCAACGACGACGGCAATGACGAGAACAAGCCGTTCCTGGTCAAACCCGACTCGCTGCTGGTCAACCTCAAGGCCCTGCGCTTCGTCGCGCGCAATGACGGGGGCCGGGTGCTGATCTCGGTGGAGCCGCCGATTGCCAGCGTGCGCATCGAAAACACGGTCAAGGCGCTCAACTCCAAGCAGTGCACCGGTGGCGTGCGCTACAACCCGGTAACCCAGGCTGACGGCAGCGTGACCGTGACCGTCGCCGGTCAATTGGGCGAAGGCTGCAGCTCACAGACTTATCTGTCGCTGCTCGACCACGCAACCTACACCGCCGGTGCCGTGCGTGCGATCTGGAAGGAACTGGGCGGCAGCATCCAGGGCAAGGATCGCCTCGCCGCGACCCCGAGCAGCGCCAAGCTGCTGGCCCGCGCCTACTCGCCGGATCTGGCGGAAATCATCCGCGACATCAACAAATACAGTAACAACACCATGGCCCAGCAGCTGTTCCTTAGCCTTGGCCAGAAGTACCGCAACGAAGCCGACGGTGACGACGCCAAGGCCGCACAACGCGTAGTCCGCCAGTGGCTGGCGAAGAAAGGCATCACCGCGCCGCACCTGGTGATGGAGAACGGCTCCGGGCTGTCGCGCGCCGAACGCGTCAGCGCCCGCGAGATGGCCAACATGCTGCAAGCCGCCTGGCACAGCCCGTACGCCGCCGAGTACATCAGCTCGCTGCCGATTGCCGGCACCGACGGCACCATGCGCAAACGCCTGAAGACCACCGCGATGCGCGGCGAGGCCCACGTCAAGACCGGCACCCTGAACACCGTGCGCGCCATCGCCGGCTTCAGCCGCGACGTCAACGGCAACACCTGGGCGGTGGTGGCGATCCTCAACGACAAGGCCCCGTTCGGCGCGTCGTCGGTGCTGGATCAGGTGCTGCTGGACCTGTACAAGCAGCCGCGCCTGCCGCAGACGGCTTCGGCCCTGTAAAAACACAGCCGCTCTAATGTGGGAGCGGGCTTGCTCGCGAAGGCGTCAGATCAGTCAGTATTTTTGCTGGCTGACACACCGCTTTCGCGAGCAAGCCC
>NZ_JASCPO010000378.1:0-3464 GCF_029960145.1 Pseudomonas sp. PS01299
CGATAGCGTTGTGTCAGGCGATGCATGTGTTGAATGACACACCGCTATCGCGAGCAGGCTCACTCCTACAGGGGGTGTGTTTCAACTCAGCATTTGGGAAGGATCAGGTACTCTCGCGAATCTTTAGTTCAAAACCCATATCCTCAACCGGTCGCGTCACGCTGTTGCCCGCCATCAACGTCAACATTTGCTCCGCCGCACGCCGGCCGATCGCCTCGCGTGGGGTGTTGATGCTGCTCAGGCGCGGCACCATGTGTTCGGACATCGGCAAGTCGTTGAAGCCGAGAATCGCCACCTGCTCGGGGATCTTGATCCCGTTGCGCAGCGCCTCCAGCAGCGCACCCTGCGCCAGGTCGTCGTTACCAAAGAAGATCGCATCCACATCCGGATGCGCTGCCAGCAGTTGCAGGAACAGTTCACCGCCCAGGCCCACGGACGAGGAGCGCGGGGTCAGCACTTCCAGATCCGGGTCGTAGCGCCCGGCCTTCTGCAGGGCTTTGCGGAAACCTTCACCGCGCAACAAGGTGCGCTGATCCAGTTGCGCACCGATGTAGGCCAGACGCTTGCGACCGCGCGAGAGCAAATGTTCGGCAGCAGTTTCGCCGGCATTGAGCTGCGAGAAACCCACACAATTCACGCCGGCAGCGCTGTCCAGTTCCATCATGTACACGCAGGGAATATTGCTGGCCTCGATCATCCGCCGCGAACTTTCCGTGCGATCAAACCCGGTCAGCAGCAAACCACGCGGCTGATAAGCCATGTAGTTGCGCAACAGGTTTTCTTCTTCATCGCGCGAATAGTGGAAGTTGCCGATCAGCACTTCGAAGCCCTTGGGTGTCAGCACCCGATGAATGGCTTCCAGCGTATCGATGAACAGCAGGTTGGACAGCGATGGCACCAGCACCACCACTGAATGGCTCTGCGCTGAGGCCAATGCGCGGGCGGCAGGGTTGACCACGTAGTTGAGTTCAAGCGCGGCTTTCTGCACTTTTTCCACCAGTTCCGTGGTGACCGTGCTGACCCCGCGCAAGGCGCGGGAGGCGGTAATCGGGCTCACGCCGGCGAGGCGGGCAACTTCATTAAGGGTGGGACGGCCGGTGGTGCGAGTGTTTTTATCGTTTTTAGGGGTGGTCATCGGGCGGCTTGCCAAACAAAAATCAAGGCACTAAGGTAGCGCTGTCCTGATGCAGCTGCAAATGCGTAAGCGAGGTCCTGCCTGATCTTCGCTTTTTGGCGTTGGGAACAAACCTGCTGCAACCCAAAAAAACGACAAGAAGGCGTCGGCAACTTCTGCCTGTGCACTAGAGTCATAGCTAGCAAAGGTAGCGCTGTCTGCGCGCTGAGGTGTTATATGAGTCATCCCATCACCGCCCTGGTCATCATGGGCGTTGCCGGTTGCGGCAAGACGTGCGTCAGCGAGGCCCTGTGCCAATTGAGCGGCGCCACTGCCATTGAAGGCGATACTTTTCATCCGGCCGCCAACATCGAAAAGATGAGCGCGGGGATCCCCTTGAACGACGACGACCGTGCCGGCTGGCTCGACAGCCTGTGCGATGAACTGCGTCGCGTCGATGCATCGGGTAAACGCCCGGTGCTGACCTGCTCGGCCCTTAAACACAGTTATCGCGAAGTGCTGCGCAGTGCTTTGCCGGGCCTGGGCTTCGTGTTTCTTGAGCTGACCCCTGAAGTCGCCGCCGACCGCGTATCGCATCGCCCAGGCCACTTTATGCCGGCAACGTTGATCGAAAGCCAGTTCGCCACCCTCGAATCACCAGTCGGCGAGCCGTTGACCCTGGCACTGAATGCTTCGATCCACAGCGTTGAAGAACTGGCGGCCCAGGCGCACGTCTGGTGGCAGGCCCATGGTCTGAAACAGGCGGTATGAGTGTGTTGAAAGAGCTAGCGCTGTCCTCACGAATTCTGTTTAACCCGCTTTAATAACAACAACAAGCCAGGAGACACCCCCAATGTTTGGCATGTCCCACGACGCCTACCTGCTGCTCGATGCAGTGGTCACGGTAATCGGCCTGATTATCCTGATCACCAAATTCAAGATTCACCCCTTCATCTCGCTGACCATTGCGGCCGCGTTCCTCGGCCTGACGTCCGGCATGCCGATCGGCACCATCATCAAGGCGTTCCAGGACGGCTTCGGTGGTGTACTCGGTTTCGTCGGCATCATCCTCGCGTTGGGCACCATGCTCGGCAAAATGATGGCCGAATCCGGTGGTGCCGATCAGATCGCGCAGACACTGATCCGCGCCTTCGGCAAGGACAAAGTGCAGTGGGCAATGATGTTCGCCGCGTTCCTCGTCGGTATCCCGCTGTTCTTCGAAATCGGCTTCGTGCTGCTGATTCCGCTGGTGTTCATCGTTGCCCGGCGTACCGGTGTGTCGATCATCAAGATCGGTATCCCGCTGCTCGCCGGCCTGTCCGCCGTACACGGTCTGGTGCCGCCGCACCCGGGCCCGCTGCTGGCGATCGGCGTGTTCGGCGCCGACATCGGCAAGACCATCCTCTACGGTCTGATCGTTGCGCTGCCGACCGCAATCATCGCCGGTCCGATCTTCGGTACCTTCATCGCCAAGCACATTCCCGGCACGCCGAATCAGGAGCTGGTCGATCAACTGGCCCGTGAAAGCGACGACTCAACCAAGTTGCCGAGCTTCAGCATCACCCTGATCACCGTGCTGCTGCCGGTGTTCCTGATGCTGCTGAAAACCTTTGCTGACGTGGCGCTGCCGGACGGTCACTTCTTCCGCACCTGGATGGACATGATCGGTCACCCGATCTCGGCACTGCTGCTGGCGTTGCTGCTGTCGCTGTACACCTTCGGTCACAAGCAGGGCATCGGTTCGCAGCAGATGCTCAAGTGGCTGGACGCGAGCCTGGCGCCAACCGCCGCGATCATTCTGATCATCGGTGCCGGTGGTGGCTTCAAGCAGATGCTGGTGACCAGTGGTGTGGGCGACGTGATCGGCCACATGGCGGTCAGCGCGCAGATTTCGCCGATCCTGCTGGCGTGGCTGGTGGCGGCGGTGATTCGTATTGCTACCGGTTCGGCCACCGTGGCGACTATCACGGGCGCGGGCATCGTGGTGCCGGTGGTGGGGATGATTCCGGGCGTCAACCGTGAGCTGCTGGTGCTGGCCACCGGTGCCGGTTCGTTGATCCTGTCTCATGTGAACGACGCCGGCTTCTGGCTGGTGAAGCAGTACTTCAACATGACCGTGGCCGAAACCTTCAAGACCTGGACCGCGATGGAAACCATCCTGTCGGTGGTGGGCCTGGGCTTTATCCTGCTGTTGTCGCTGTTCGTCTAAGCAGCTTCTTGCAGACACAAAAAAACCGCAGCGATGCGGTTTTTTTGTGCACGACGATATCAGGATGAATGCATTACCCCTGTGGGAGCGGGGGGGGGCGGCGCAGGCCGGTGTTAGGGGGGGGCAATATTTTAAAAGAAC
>NZ_JASCPO010000379.1:0-3440 GCF_029960145.1 Pseudomonas sp. PS01299
GCTCGCGAATGCGGTGTTTCATTCAACGAATGATGGTGGCTGACCCACCGCATTCGCGAGCAAGCCCGCTCCCACATGGGTTCCATGTTGTTCTGCAGATTCAGGTTCGGGTAGCACCGCGCGCACTGGCGGCGAACTGCTCGACCGGTAGCACGTGTTTGCGCTCAAGCACGCGGTAGACGATTCCGGTAAGAATCAAACCGAACACCATCACCCCGCTGAGGAAATACAGCCCCGAAGCCAGATTCCCGGTGTATTCCTTCAGCGCGCCGATCACGAACGGGCCGATGTAGCCGCCGAGGTTGCCCACCGAGTTGATCAACGCAATCCCCGCCGCCGCACTCGCACCGGCAAAGAACCGCCCGGGCAAGGTCCAGAACACTGCCGTGCAGGAAAACAGCGCGAACGCCACCAGGCACAGCGCCGCCAGTTGCGCCACCGGCAGGGTCAGCCACGCGCTGAAGAACAGGCCCAGCGCGCCCAGTACATAGAGCACCGCCAGATGGCCGTAGCGATCATTCATGCGGTCGGAGCTGCGCGGCACGATCAGCAGACCGACGATGCCAAAGATGTACGGCACCGCCGAGACGAAACCGGTCACCAGATCGCTGCCGCCGAACTGTTTGATCAGCGTCGGCAGCCACAGGCCGAGGCCATAAATACTCAGGGTCACCGGCAGGTAGAACAGCGCCAGCAGCAACACGCGTTTGTCTTTGAGCGCATGCAGCGGGTTGCCGTGACGGGTCTGGCCGTATTCCTGAAGATCTTTTTTCAGTTCGCCGGTCAGCCAGTCTTTCTCGGCCTGATCCATCCACTTCACGTTTTGCGGGCCATCGGGCAGCCAGCGCAGTACCGGCCAGGTCAGCAGGATCGCCGGGGTGCCGATGACGATGAACAGCCACTGCCAGCCGTGCAGCCCGAGGATGCCGTCCATGCCCAGCAAGCCGCCGGACACCGGGCCGGTGATCATCATCGCAATCGGTTGGGAGAGGATGAACAGGCCGAGGATCTTGCCGCGATGGCGCACCGGGAACCATTGGGTGATGTAGTACAGAACGCCGGGGAAGAACCCCGCCTCCGCCGCGCCGAGCAGAAAGCGCATCACGTAGAAACTGTGCGGGCCCTGGACGAACGCCATACCGATGGTGATCGCGCCCCAGGTGATCATGATCCGCGCAAACCAGCGCCGCGCACCGAAGCGCTCGAGCATCAGGTTGCTGGGGATTTCGAGAAGAAAGTAGCCGATGAAAAACAGTCCGGCACCGAGACCGTAGGCCGCATCACCGATGCCGATGTCGGCGCCCATGTGCAGTTTGGCGAAGCCGACGGCGGAGCGATCCACATAGGCGATCAGGTACAGCAGGATCAGGAAGGGAATCAGTTTCAGCGTGATGCGGCGAACAAGCCGCAGTTCCTGGCTCATGGGATCGGTCTCCAATTGTTGTTTTTATAGAACCTCGGGGGACGCCTCTCGCGGAAAACCGCCAGGGCCGATCCCTCCACCGAAAACGACTATATAGTAATACTAATTACCCAACAACACTTCCAAAGCGGCGATTTTGCGCTTATGTTTAGCCGTGACTCGCAAACAATAGTCTTACAATAAGAGAATCGATCATGTCTGAGAAGAAACCCACCCTGCGCTCGGCCCAATGGTTTGGCACGGCCGACAAGAACGGCTTCATGTACCGCAGCTGGATGAAGAATCAGGGCATCGCCGACCACCAGTTTCATGGCAAGCCGATCATCGGCATCTGCAACACCTGGTCGGAACTGACCCCGTGCAACGCGCATTTCCGCCAGATTGCGGAGCACGTCAAACGCGGGGTGATCGAGGCTGGCGGCTTTCCGGTGGAATTCCCGGTGTTCTCCAATGGCGAGTCGAACCTGCGCCCGACCGCCATGCTCACCCGCAACCTGGCGAGCATGGACGTCGAAGAAGCGATTCGCGGCAACCCGATTGACGGCGTGGTGCTGCTGACCGGCTGCGACAAAACCACCCCGGCGCTGCTGATGGGCGCGGCCAGTTGCGACGTGCCGGCGATCGTCGTCACCGGCGGGCCGATGCTCAACGGCAAGCACAAGGGCAAGGACATCGGCTCCGGCACCGTGGTCTGGCAGCTCAGCGAACAGGTCAAGGCCGGCACTATCACCATTGACGACTTCCTCGCGGCCGAGGGCGGCATGTCACGCTCGGCGGGCACCTGTAACACTATGGGCACCGCGTCGACCATGGCTTGCATGGCCGAAGCACTGGGCACGTCCCTGCCGCACAACGCAGCGATTCCGGCGGTGGATGCGCGGCGTTATGTGCTGGCGCACATGTCCGGCATGCGCGCGGTGGAGATGGTGCGCGAAGACTTGCGCCTGTCGAAGATCCTGACCAAGGAAGCCTTTGAAAACGCCATTCGGGTCAACGCGGCTATTGGCGGTTCGACCAACGCGGTGATCCACTTGAAAGCCATCGCCGGGCGCATCGGTGTCGAGCTGGATCTGGACGACTGGACGCGTATCGGGCGCGGCATGCCGACCATTGTCGACCTGCAACCGTCCGGGCGTTTCCTTATGGAAGAGTTTTACTACGCCGGCGGCTTGCCGGCGGTGCTGCGCCGTCTCGGCGAGGCTAATCTGATCCCCAATCCGGATGCCCTCACCGTCAACGGTAAATCGCTGGGCGAAAACACCAAGGACGCGCCGATCTACGGCGAGGACGAAGTGATCCGTACCCTTGACAATCCGATCCGCGCTGACGGCGGTATCTGCGTGCTGCGCGGCAACCTGGCGCCGCTCGGTGCGGTGCTCAAGCCGTCCGCCGCTACCCCTGAGCTGATGCAGCATCGCGGTCGTGCGGTGGTGTTCGAGAACTTCGACATGTACAAGGCGCGGATCAATGATCCGGAACTGGATGTCGATAAAGATTCGATTCTGGTGATGAAAAACTGTGGGCCGAAGGGTTATCCGGGCATGGCCGAGGTCGGCAACATGGGCTTGCCGGCCAAGCTGCTGGCGCAGGGTGTGACCGATATGGTGCGCATTTCTGATGCGCGAATGAGCGGCACCGCGTACGGCACGGTGGTTTTGCACGTCGCCCCGGAAGCGGCGGCCGGCGGGCCGTTGGCGGTGGTGCAGGAAGGCGACTGGATCGAGCTGGATTGCGCCAGCGGGCGTTTGCATCTGGACATTCCGGATGCCGAACTGGCGGCGCGCATGGCGGATCTGCAACCACCGCAGCAGCTACTGGTCGGCGGCTATCGTCAGCTGTACATCGACCATGTGCTGCAGGCGGATCAGGGCTGTGACTTCGACTTCCTGGTGGGTTGCCGAGGGGCGGAAGTCCCGCGTCATTCTCACTGACACCGCAGATCTACTGTAGGAGTGAGCCTGCTCGCGATAGCGGTCCGCCAGTTGGTATCGATGCTGACTGACACACCGCCATCGCG
>NZ_JASCPO010000037.1:0-39283 GCF_029960145.1 Pseudomonas sp. PS01299
GAGCAAGCCCGCTCCCACAGTTGATCTTTGGTGTGACCGAGACCTGTGTTTCAACACCCCCCCCTGTGGGAGCGGGCTTGCTCGCGAAGGCAGCGACTCGGTCTCAGGACAAGCGCAATGTCACTTCCACACCGCTCTCGACGTTGCGGATATGCATCGACCCACCATGCAACTTCACCACTTCTTCAACAAAGTTCAGCCCCAAACCGGTGCTCTTGCGCCCACTGTCCGGGCGCGGCAGCGAATAAAATCGCTCGCTCAGGCGTGGCAAGGCGTAATCGGGAATCGCCGCTGCTTCGTTGAACAAGCGCAACTCGACCTGCTCCCCCACGCGCTCGGCACTGAAGCGCAGCAGCCCGGCGACCGGGGTGAAATCCAGCGCATTCTCCAGCAGATTGCCCAACGCCTGACGCAACAGAAACGGCTCGCCGATCAGCAGCAGATCTGGCGCAATCGTCTGCTCGACCTTGAGCCGCCGGCCTTCGATGCGCGCTGCCTGCGCCCGCAACAATTCATCAACCAATGCCGCCAGCGGCACCGCCACGCGCTCCTCAAGACCCTGCCGCTGTTCCACCTGAGCCAGATTCAACAGCCGCTCGATCAACTGCTGCATCCGCGCGCTTTCGCTGTCGATGTTGCCGACAAAGCGCAAGCGCTGAATCGCTGGCATCTCGTCCTGCAGCAATTCCGCCGCACCGCGTATCGCCGCCAGCGGGCTTTTCAATTCATGGGTCAGGGTGTGCACGTAGCGCTCGACGTAAGCCTTGCCTTCGAGCTGGGTGCGCATCTGTTCCACCGCCGTCGCCAGTTGCTCCAGTTCGCCGCCACGGTAATGCGGCACTTCCACTCGCCGGCCTTCGCTCACCGCCTGCGCATACCCGGTCAAACGGTGCAGCGCGCGGCTCAGCCACCACGACAGCAAAGCGCCGAACAGCAGACCGAGGCCGATCAGCCCGGCGCCGTAAAACAGCAGGCGCCGCTCGGTACGATCAACATAAGGCTGCAATGAGCTGTTGGGTTTGGCCACGGTAACCACGCCGATGATCCGGCCGTTGTCGCGGATCGGCGCACCGACGTGCATCACCGAGGAGTTCGCATCATTCGGATCGCTGCGGCTCGAACGAGCGCCGTACTCACCACGCAAAGTCAGGTAGACGTCGTTCCAGCGCGAGTAATCCTGACCGACCGCCACGCCGCTGGAATCCAGCACCACGATGCCTTTGGCGTCGGTGACGTAGATGCGGTGGTTGACCTGGTTTTTCGGCAAGCCCCAGATCGTCGCCTGTGGTTGACGCTCGCCGTAGGCCCGCAACAATTCGGGCCAGCGGTTCTCGCTGAGCGTGCCGGCCTTGAAATCATCACGCAGGATCTCCGCCATCAGGTTGGCGGTGTCGACCAGAGTCTCTTCGGTGGACTGGCGCACGCCCGGGCGGATTTCTTCCATCACCGTGTTGAGCACGAAGTAACCGGTCAGGCCGACAAACAGCACATACACCAGAAAAATCCGCAGCCCCAACGACATCAGCTGTGCCCCGGGCTGTAGCTGTAACCGAGGCCGCGATGGGTCTGGATCGGCTCGGCATCGGCCCGCACCAGGCGCAATTTGGCGCGCACGCTTTTGATGTGGCTGTCGATGCTGCGCTCGTAACCGGCGTCGGCGGCAACCCCCAGCGCATCGAGCAATTGCTCGCGACTGAAGACTCGCTGCGGTTGTTCGAGCAGGCATTGCAACAGGCGGAATTCGTGGCGGGTCAGGCTCAATGGCTGGCCGCGGTAGGAGATCAGCACACGCTCGGCATCGATGCGAAACAGCGTCGAGGACGCTTCAACCGCAGGACGCGGCGCCATGCGCTTGAGAATCGCCCGTACCCGCGCGGCGACTTCCCGTGGGCTGAACGGCTTGACCACGTAATCGTCGGCGCCGATCTCCAGCCCCACCACCCGATCGATCTCGGCGTCCCGGGCACTGAGAAACAGCACCGGCACTTCACTGAAGCGCCGCAGCTGTTTGCAGGTTTCGAAACCGCTGATGTCCGGCAGGCCGATATCGAGAATGATCAAGTCAGCCGGGGTCTGCCGTTGAAACTCCAGCGCCGCCGCGCCGAGGCTCAGCCACGTGGTAGCGAACCCCTCGCCCTGCAGGGCAAAAATCAGCGTGTCGGCAATCGCCGCTTCGTCTTCGACAATCAGGATATGAGGCATGGCGTCCGAGCCCATGGGTTAAGTGCGCGAACGGTGCCCCAAGCCTGGCGTTACGTCAATGAGACCACTTAGCAGTCCGGCTTGTCGGCGGTGAAACGCCGCGCCGGGTTCACCGCTGCGCCAAACTCGCGCAAGGCCTTGGCACCGATCAGCAGCGGGTAGTTGAAGTTGCTGCGGTCGGTCAGGTTGACCTCAACGGTGCGCTTGACGTTGCCCAGGCACAGTTCCAGATCGACCACCGGGCGCTTGGCGACTTCAGTGCTGTCACCCTCGTCCTCTTCATCCGAGCGGCTCTTGATCTTGCTGATCCGCGCGACCTTGTGTTCGTAGACCTTGTTGCTGGCATCCTTGGTGCCGAGGCGGAAACGCACCCAGTTCTCGCCGTCGCGGGTGAAAGTCTCGATGTCCTTGGCCGACAGCGAGGCGGTCAGCGCGCCGGTGTCCATCTTGGCCTTGAGCACCTCACCACCGATTTCCGGCAGCGCGATGTATTCGTAACGCCCATACAGGGTCGGCTCGGCGGCCATGACCGGCAGGGCGACGAGGGCAAACAGTGCAAGGAGGGATTTCACGTAGAGGGCTTCCTTGGAAAATGAGGGCGTCAGACGCGAGATTTTAGACAGCCGGCGAGCAATTGGTTCGCTGGAGTCCGCCTTCGCGAGCAAGCCCGCTCCCACAGGGGATCCGGGATCTGTTGGAGATGGCATGCACACTGAAGATCCACTGTGGGAGCGGGCTTGCTCGCGAAGAGGCCAGCCCTGCCAACACGGTAATCAGCTCCAGCATAGCCAGCCAAAAGTGAAACATTCGTCACCATCGATTTGGCCTGTCACCCGAAGACACTTATCATGGCGCGCCCATCCGCCTTCATAGAGTTGCTTATGCGCCGCCTGCTCACCGGCTGTTTCGTCACCCTGCTGCTGTTGCTCAACACCCTGATCCTGATCGGGCCGTTGCTGGTCTTTGCCCTGTTCAAGCTGATCGCGCCCGGGCGCTGGCGCGATTACGCCTCGTGGGCGGTGATGTGGATTGCCGAGACCTGGGCCGAGATCGACAAGCTGATCTTTCGCCTGTGCATCCCCACCCAATGGGACATTCGCGGCGGCGCAGACCTGCGTGGTGACACCTCGTACCTGGTGGTCAGCAACCACCAGTCGTGGGTCGACATTCCGGCGCTGATCCAGACCCTCAACCGGCGCACGCCGTTCTTCAAGTTCTTCCTCAAGAAAGAACTGATCTGGGTACCGTTTCTGGGGCTGGCGTGGTGGGCGCTGGATTACCCGTTCATGAAGCGCTACACCAAGGCGTTTCTGGCCAAACATCCGGAGTTGGCGGGCAAGGATCTGGAGATCACCAGACAGGCCTGCGAGCTGTTCAAACGCCAGCCAGTGACGGTGGTCAATTATCTGGAAGGCACCCGCTACACCGCAGCAAAAAGCGCGCAACAGCAGTCACCGTTCAAGCATCTGCTCAAACCCAAGGCAGGAGGTGTGGCGTTTGTTCTGGCAGCGATGGGCGAACAGCTGGATGCGCTGCTCGACGTGACCGTGGTTTATCCACAGCAGAAGATTCCGGGATTCTGGGACCTGATCAGCGGCAGCGTGCCGCGGGTGATTGTCGACATCCAGACCCGCGAACTCGACCCGGCACTGTCGCAGGGCGATTACGAGAACGATCCGCTGTTTCGCCAGCAGGTCCAGAACTGGGTCAACCAGCTCTGGACCGAGAAGGATCAGCGCATCAGCGAACTGCGCGGCGAGCGCAGCTGAATCAGCTACCGGTGCCGGCGCCCCAGATGCTGCCCAGGCTCTGCAGAATCGGGCCGCCGACGCCTTGGTCACCCAGGTACTTGAGCAACACCGGGGCAAACTGGCCGACCATGCCGCTGTCCATGCCCAAGGCACCGAAGGCGTTGTTCAGGTCGTTGGTGTCCTTGACGTTGCCCAGCGCGTTTTCCAGACCGGCCGACTTGCCCGACGAGCCCAGCAAACCACTCAACGCCGCCAGGTTGCCGCTGCCGCCCGACAGCTTGTCGATGCCCGGCACTTCTTTGGCCAACTGCGAATAATCGGTGCTGCTCAACTGATTCTTGGCCAGGCCGAGCATGGCGCTGGTGCCACCGACGGCTTGCTGCGGCGTAACACCCAGACCGGTAACGGCTTGCAGCAAACCGGCGGTTTCCGAGGTCGGCGCGGCGGCGGTGGCAGCGTTGCCACCCTGCATGCTCGCAGCCGCTTTGGTCACGTCGTCCAGACTGAAGCCGGCAAACACCGGGCTCGCTGCAAGGGTCATCAGTGAAGCCAAGGCAATACCGCGTGAAATCTTCATTCAGACATCCTCTTGCGCTGTGGTAACCGCCCGTCTATGAGCGGCAAAACTGCCGGTTTGACCGGGTTTTAGCCAGCATGTTCCTCGCCGACGCATCCATTTTCAGCATAGCCACGTATATAAAACGTGAAACCGCGGATAACCCGAGATGAATGGCACAAGCGCCGTCGCTGAACTAGCCTGTGAACAGCCCGAGCAGCGCCCTCGTCGCCCGCCCATTGCCTGGAGAGCCGTCATTTCCATCGCCGACCCCGATCAGTTGCGCCAGCTGTTGGCCCAGTGCTCACTGGGCGACCGCGGTGCATTCGAAACGCTCTATCGCAGCGTCGGCCCGCGCCTGCACGGCGTGGCCTTGCGCTTCATGGGCCGGGCGGATCTGGCCGAGGACGTGCTGCAGGAAAGCTTCGTGCGCATCTGGAACAACGCCTCACGCTATGAAGCCCATTTGTCGGCACCGTTGACCTGGATGATCAACATCACCCGCCATCAGGCCATTGACCAGTTGCGCAAACAACGCGAACGGCCGCTGACCGATTTCGAACAGGACACCCTGCCGGACCAAGGCCCTTCGGCCCACGACCTGTTGAACAGCAGCCGCGAAGCCAGCGCGCTGCATCGCTGCCTGGACACCCTCGACGGCATGCAGCGCCAGTCGATCAGCGTCGCCTACTTCCAGGGCCTTTCCTGCTCGGAACTCGCCGAACACCTGGCGGCACCGCTGGGCTCGGTGAAGTCGTGGATTCGTCGCGGCATGGAGCGTCTGCGCAGGTGCCTTGAATCATGAACTACCAGACCCCCGCCTTGCGCCGCGCCCTCGCTGCCGATTACGCCATTGGCCTGATGTCGTCGGCGGCGCGTCGGCGCTTTGAACAATTGCTGCTGGATGACGCAGCACTGCGAACCGAGTTGGCGCAGTGGCAGGAGAGCCTCGCCAGCCTTACCGAAACGCTGCCGGAGCAACCGGTGCCAGATCGGGTGTGGCAAGGCATCACCGCGCGGATCGAGCCGCAAGTACTGCACGTCCCGGAAAAACGTCCGTTCTGGAACTGGCTGCGGGTTACCGCCGCACTCTGCTCGATCGTGGTCCTGGTATTCCTCGGCTCGCTGTACAACCGCGACGACGCCCGCTACCGCGCCACCTTGCTGAGCGCCGACACGCAGCCGGCACTGAAGGTCGAGGCGCATGCGGATTATCTGCAAGTCGAACCGCTGACATTGGCGGCAGTCGGGCCAGATCGCAGCCTGGAACTGTGGGCGATACCGGCGGACGGCAAGCCGATTTCGCTGGGGGTGATTCCTGCAGGCGGCAAAGGCAAGGTTGAACTGAGCGCGGCGCAGAAAGTCTTGATCGGCCAGCCGATTGCGCTGGCGGTGAGTCTGGAACCGAAGGGCGGCTCGCCGACCGGGCAGCCGACGGGGCCGGTGCTTTACCAGGGCGCGTTAGCGGCTCTCTGACTCTGGCACCACAAACCTTTTGTGGCGAGGGAGCTTGCTCCCGCTGGGCTGCGAAGCGGCCCAAATCTTGTGTGGGTAATTTTCCTGAGACGCCGCATGTGTGGATTTTACGACGGCTTCGCCGCCGAGCGGGAGCAAGCTCCCTCGCCACAGGTTTCGTGCTCATCCCCATAAAAAACGGCGACCTTGAGGTCGCCGTTCTGCACTGCCTGAAGCTTACGCCGCACTGAACAACCGATGCGGATCGATCACAAACTTCTTCGGCACACCGGCATCGAACTCGCCGTAACCTTCCGGCGCCTGATCGAGGCTGATGACCTGCACGCCAACCACTTCGGCGATGTTGATGCGGTCCCACATGATCGCCTGCATCAGCTGGCGGTTGTACTTCATCACCGGGGTCTGACCGGTGTGGAAGCTGTGGGATTTGGCCCAGCCCAAACCGAAGCGGATGCTCAGGCTGCCCATTTTCGCGGCGGCATCGACCGCGCCCGGATCTTCGGTCACGTACAGGCCCGGAATACCGATCTTGCCGGCCACACGCACCACGCCCATCAGCGAGTTGAGCACAGTGGCCGGTGCTTCGGCTTTCACCCCGTCATGCCCGTGGCCGCGCGCTTCGAAGCCCACGCAATCCACCGCGCAATCGACTTCCGGCTCGCCCAGCAGTGCGGCGATCTGTTCGTGCAGCGGCGTGTCCTTGGACAGGTCGACCACTTCAAAACCCTGAGCCTTGGCGTGCGCCAGGCGGATGGTGTTGACGTCGCCGATGATCACCACCGCCGCCCCCAGCAGACGCGCCGAGGCTGCAGCGGCCAGACCGACCGGGCCGGCGCCGGCGATGTAAACGGTGCTGCCCGGGCCAACGCCCGCCGTCACTGCGCCGTGATAACCGGTCGGGAGGATATCGGAGAGGCAGGTCAGGTCGCGGATTTTCTCCATGGCCTTGTCGCGATCCGGCAGTTTCAGCAGGTTGAAGTCGGCATACGGTACCAGCACGTATTCGGCCTGGCCGCCGGTCCAGTCGCCCATGTCGACATAACCGTAGGCACCGCCGGCACGGGCCGGGTTGACGGTCAGGCAGACGCCGGTGTGTTGCTCCTTGCAGGAACGGCAGCGCCCGCAAGCCACGTTGAACGGTACGGAGACCAGATCGCCGATCTTCAGATTCTCGACGTCGGAACCCTTTTCGATCACTTCGCCGGTAATTTCGTGGCCCAGCACCAGACCGGTCTGCGCCGTGGTACGGCCGCGCACCATGTGCTGGTCGGAGCCACAAATGTTGGTGGACACCACACGCAGAATCACCCCGTGCTCGATCTTCCTGCCACGCGGGTCCTGCATTTTCGGATAGTCGATTTTCTGTACTTCGACCTTGCCAGCGCCGAGATACACCACACCACGATTGCCAGACATGCTTTCACCTCGCTGTTGTTTTTATGGAACTGCGTTGCCCAGGCAGGCAGCGCGTTAAGTGCTCGGGTACAGATGCTGATTGTTGTGTTGCCTGTTATGGCCTCTTCGCGAGCAAGCCCGCTCCCACAGTTGATCTTGGGTGTGACAGAGACCTGTGTTTCGACACAAATCCCTTGTGGGAGCGGGCTTGCTCGCGAAAGCGATCTAAAGAACGACCGTGCGATTGGCGTTCAAAAACACCCTTCTTTCGATGTGATAACCCACGGCCCGGGCCAGGGTCAGGCCCTCGATATCCCGCCCTTTGGCAATCAGATCCTCCGGGTAATGACTGTGATCCACCGCCTCGACGCCCTGGGCAATGATCGGCCCTTCATCGAGGTCGTTGTTGATGTAATGCGCCGTCGCGCCGACCAGCTTCACGCCCTTGTTGTAGGCCTGGTGATACGGCTTGGCACCCTTGAACCCCGGCAGCAGCGAGTGGTGAATGTTGATCGCCTTGCCATCGAGCTTGCGGCACAGCTCCGGTGACAGCACCTGCATGTAGCGGGCGAGGATCACCAGTTCGGCGCCGGACTCTTCGATCACCTGCCACACCTGACGCTCCTGCGCCGGTTTGTCGTTGGGGTCGAGGGGGAAATGGTAGTAGGGAATCTGGTGCCAGTCGGCCAGCGGCTTGAGGTCCGGATGGTTGGACACCACCGCCGCCACGTCCATCGACAACTGGCCGATGCGCTGGCGGTAAAGCAAATCGTTGAGGCAGTGATCGGCCTTGGAGACCATGATCACCACTTTTGGCCGGTAGTTCGGCGCGGTCAGCTCGAAGACCATGCCGAACGCCTGACCGCGCTCGGCAAGGCCGGCGCGGAAGGATTGTTCGTCGAAACCGTCAGGCTGACGGAATTCCACGCGAATGAAGAAACGGCCCGAGAGCCGGTCATCGAACGAATGGTGCTCGGTGACGTAGCAACCCTGCTCGAACAGAAAACGCGTCACCGCGTCCACCGTGCCGAGCACGCTGGGGCAGTCGGCGGTCAGAATCCATGTGTCTGGGGCGCGGCTCATGGTGCGGTGACTCCTGTTCTTTTGTACGCGGTGTCTGGGGGATTTTTGCCCCTCACCCTAGCCCTCTCCCGGAGGTAGAGGGGACTGACCGAGGTGTTCTTTCGAGCTACGCCGACCTGAAATATCGCGGCGAACTCAGGCTCGAAAACTACACAAATCTGCTCCCTTTCCCCCTCTCCCCCCTGGGGGAGAGGGCTGGGGTGAGGGGGTAAGCTTTTAGGCTTGTACGCTCAACCCGTATTCAGCCGAAGCATCCTGCAGCCACAACCACCAGTAGTCCGAGAAGCTGCGGCGGATCAGCAGTTCCCAGGTATCTTCGGCGGTGTGGCGAATCATCAGCTGCGACTTGGCGAACACCGTGCCCACCGCTTTGCCGACCGGGAAGTTGTTCGGGTGCACGTCGTAGCTGGTGGATTTCATCAGCACCTGACGCACGTTCGGCCCGCTCAGTTCGAGCACTTGCTGGCCGCCGCTGACGTTGACGATCGCGATGTGCAGGTCGCCCAGCGCTTCGCGCAGTTTCTGCTCGGCGGCGAATTCTTCACCGCTTGGCACGATCAGCAGCCACTCGTCCGGGCCCATCCATTGCAGGCTGGTTTCGCCTTTGACGATGACGCTCAGGGCGCCCGGCAACTCAATGCCGAGGGCCTTGTGCACGCCAGCGGCGAAGGCTGCATCGTGGCCATCGCCACGAATGGTCAGGTGACCGAGGAGTTTCTTTTCACGCACGATGACGCCGGCGTTCTTGCGACCCTTGCCGACCAGGCTGGCGAGGTCGGCATGGTGCAGCGACGACTCGGCCTTGGCCCCGGTGGTCGGGCGTTGTTGGTATACGTTGGCTGTGGTCATAAAGCACCTTCCTTAATTCTGACTTGAACCCTTTGCAAGCAGATCTACCGCTATCGCGAGCAGGCTCACTCCTACAAGGGGTACGCGATCACCTGTAGGAGTGAGCCTGCTCGCGATGAAGTCACCGCGGTGCGACTGGCACTCCACAGGAGCCGAACCCTCAAATATTTTGCCGATCACCCTTCGGATCGAAGAACACCGAAGACACAATCTCCGCCTCGATCACGCTGCCATCGGCCAGCGGCGCGAACACCCGCTCGCCCATGCGCTTCAGACCGCCCTTGACCACGCCCATGGCAAACGAATAGCCGAGGGAGTTGTGCGCGTAGCTGGAGGTCACGTGGCCGACCATGGTCATCGGGATCGCCTGCTTGGTGTTGAACACCAGTTGCGCGCCTTCCGGCAGCCAGACGTTCGGATCGATCGGCTTCAGGCCCACCAGTTGCTTGCGCTGATCCTTCACGCAGTCTTCACGGTTCATGCCGCGCTGGCCGATCCACGAGAACGGTTTGGTGCGACCGACGCACCAGCCCATGTTCAGGTCGTCCGGAGTCATCGAGCCGTCGGTGTCCTGACCGACGATGATGAAACCTTTCTCGGCGCGCAGAACGTGCATGGTTTCAGTGCCGTACGGCGTCAGGTTGTACTGCTTGCCGGCCTCGACGATTTTCTCCAGCACGCCCATCGCGTAGTCGGCCTGCACGTTGACTTCGTACGAAAGCTCACCGGTGAACGAGATACGGAACACCCGCGCCGGCACGCCGCCGACCAGACCTTCTTTCCAGGTCATGAATGGGAATGCTTCGTTGCTCAGATCAATGTCGGTCACGGCGCTGAGCAGCTTGCGGCTGTTCGGCCCGGACAGGGTCATCGTCGCCCAGTGGTCGGTGACCGAGGTGAAGTAGACCTTCATCTCTGGCCATTCGGTCTGGTGGTACAGCTCCAGCCATTGCAGCACGCGGGCCGCGCCGCCCGTGGTGGTGGTCATGACGAAATGGTTGTCGGCCAGACACGCCGTCACACCGTCGTCGAAAACCATGCCGTCTTCTTTGCACATCAGGCCGTAACGCGCCTTGCCCACGTCGAGCTTGGTCCAGGCGTTGGTGTACACGCGGTTGAGGAACTCGCGGGCATCCGGGCCCTGAATGTCGATCTTGCCCAGGGTCGAGGCGTCGAGCAGACCGACGCTGTCGCGCACGGCTTTGCATTCGCGCTTCACCGCCGCATGCATGTCTTCACCGTTTTTCGGGAAGTACCATGGACGTTTCCACTGGCCGACGTCTTCAAACTCGGCGCCGTTTTTCAGGTGCCATTGATGCAGAGCGGTGTAGCGCACCGGTTCGAAAATGTGCCCACAGTGACGGCCCGCTACCGCGCCGAACGTTACCGGCGTGTAGTTGGGGCGGAACATCGTGGTGCCCATCTGCGGGATGGTCACGTTCAGCGAACGCGCGGCGATGGCCAGGCCGTTGACGTTGCCGAGCTTGCCCTGATCGGTGCCGAAGCCCAGCGCGGTGTAGCGTTTGACGTGTTCGACCGACTCGAAACCTTCGCGGGTCGCCAGTTCGATGGCGGCGGCGGTGACGTCGTTCTGCAGGTCGACGAATTGCTTCGGCGCACGCGAAGTGCCCTTCTCGTGCGGCACCTGGAACAGCGCCAGGGTCGCTTCTTCGAGACGACTCAGCGCTTTTGGCAGCGTGCCTTCGACCACCGCGAAACCGGCTTCACTGGCAGCGCGTGCGCCACCTTCGAAACCATCGGCCAGCGAATCGCCGAGGCCGTAAACGCCGTTGATACCACCGACGCACACACGCTTCTGCGGTGCTTCGCCCGGTACGAAACCGAGGATGTCTTCACGCCAGATCGGCTTGCCACCGAGGTGCGAAGCCAGGTGCACGACAGGGCTGTAACCGCCGGAGCTGGCGATCACGTCGCAGTCGAGCCATTCGCCCGGGCTGGTCACGGTGTGCGCTTTGACGTCAATCGCGGCAACGCGGGCAGCGGTGACGCGCTTGCTGCCACGGGCCTCGATCACGGCGCTGCCGGTGAGGATGCGAATGCCTTTGGCGCGGGCTTCTTCCACCAGCGCACCACGCGGATTGCTCCGTGCATCGGCGATGGCCACCACTTGCAGGCTGGCGTCGAGCCAATCCAGCGCAACGCGATAGGCGTGATCGTTGTTGGTGGTCAGCACCAGCTTCTTGCCCGGTGCCACACCGTAACGGCGCACGTAAGTCGAGACCGCACCGGCGAGCATGTTGCCCGGCACGTCGTTGTTGCCGTAGACCAGCGGACGCTCGTGGGCGCCGGTCGCCAGTACTACACGCTTGGCGCGAACCCGGTGGATGCGCTGACGCACCTGACCGATTGGCGCACGGTCACCGAGGTGATCGGTGAGGCGTTCGTGAATGGTCAGGAAGTTGTGGTCGTGGTAGCCGTTGACCGTGGCGCGCGGCAACAGCAGCACGTCCGGGGTGTTTTTCAATTCAGCGATAACGCTGGCCACCCACTCGATCGCCGGTTTGCCGTCGAGGCTTTCGCGGGAATCGAGCAGGCTGCCGCCGAACTCTTCCTGCTCATCAGCGAGGATCACCCGCGCACCACTGCGCGCAGCCGCCAGGGCAGCGGCGAGACCGGCAGGGCCGGCGCCGACGATCAGCACGTCGCAGTGCTGGTTCATGTAGTCGTAGGTGTCCGGATCGACTTCGGTCGGCGAACGGCCCAGACCGGCAGCCTTGCGAATGTACTTCTCGTAGGTCATCCAGAACGATTGCGGGTACATGAAGGTTTTGTAGTAGAAACCCGGCGGCATCAGCTTGCCGCCGACCTTGCCGAGAATGCCCATCATGTCGTTGTTGACGCTTGGCCAGCCGTTGGTGCTGGTGGCGACCAGGCCTTGGTACAGCGCCTGTTGCGTGGCGCGCACGTTGGGAATCTGCGTGGCTTCGGTGGCCCCGATCTGCAGCACCGCGTTCGGCTCTTCGGCACCGGCGGCGAAGATCCCGCGTGGACGCGAATACTTGAAGCTGCGACCGATGATGTCGACGCCGTTGGCGATCAGTGCCGAGGCCAGCGAGTCGCCCTCGAAGCCTTTGTAGCTCTGGCCGTTGAAGGTGAAGCTCAGCACTTTGTTGCGGTCGATCCGTCCACCGTTGGACAGGCGATTGGTCTGGCTCATACCTTCTCTCCCAGCGCCGTCGTGGCTGTTTTCGCCGTATCAGCCTTGTCGGTGAATTGCGGCTTGGTGCCGATCTTGTAGGTTTCGAGAATCTCGTAGGTCACGGTGTCGCGAGTGACGTTGAAGTACTGGCGGCAACCGGCGACGTGATCCCACAGCTCGTGGTGCAGACCACGCGGGTTATCGCGGAAGAACATGTAGTCGCCCCACTCTTCATCGGTGCAGGCGTTCGGATCCAGCGGACGCGGAATGTGCGCCTGACCGGATGCATGGAATTCCTCTTCGGAGCGCAGTTCGCCGCAGTGAGGACAGAAGATATGCAACATGGGGATTTCTCCTGTTAGTGGGCAACCGCAGCAGCGCCGTGTTCATCGATCAACGCACCGTTGTGGAAACGGTCGATGGAGAAAGGTGCGGCCAACGGGTGCATTTCACCCTTGGCCAGACTCGCGGCAAACACGTTGCCCGAGCCAGGAGTGGCCTTGAAGCCACCGGTGCCCCAACCGCAGTTGAAGAACATGTTCGGTACCGGGGTTTTCGAAATGATCGGGCATGCGTCCGGCGTGGTGTCGACGATGCCGCCCCACTGGCGGTTCATGCGCACCCGCGACAGCACCGGGAACATCTCGACGATGGCCTGAATGGTGTGCTCGATCACCGGGTACGAACCGCGCTGGCCGTAGCCGTTGTAGCCGTCGATACCGGCGCCGATCACCAGGTCGCCCTTGTCGGACTGGCTGATGTAACCGTGCACGGCGTTGGACATGATCACGCTGTCGATAATCGGTTTGATCGGCTCGGACACCAGCGCTTGCAGCGGGTGGGATTCGATCGGCAGACGGAAACCGGCGAGCTTGGCCATGTGCCCGGAGTTACCGGCGGTGACCACACCGACACGCTTGGCGCCGATGAAACCCTTGTTGGTTTCAACGCCGATGCACACGCCGTTTTCCTTGCGGAAACCGATCACTTCGGTCTGCTGGATCAGATCCACGCCCAAGGCGTCGGCGGCACGGGCAAAGCCCCAGGCCACGGCGTCGTGACGAGCGACGCCACCACGACGCTGAACGGTCGCGCCCATCACCGGGTAGCGGGTGTTTTTCGAGCAGTCGAGGTACGGAATCTCGTCGGCCACTTGCTTGGCGTTGAGCAGTTCGCCATCAACGCCGTTGAGGCGGTTGGCACTGACCCGACGCTCGGAATCTCGGATGTCCTGCAGGGTGTGGCACAGGTTGTAGACGCCACGCTGGGAGAACATCACGTTGTAGTTCAGATCCTGCGACAGACCTTCCCACAATTTCATCGCGTGTTCGTACAGGTGCGCCGACTCGTCCCACAGGTAGTTCGAGCGAACGATGGTGGTGTTGCGCGCGGTGTTACCGCCGCCCAGCCAGCCCTTCTCGACCACGGCGACGTTGGTGATGCCGTGCTCTTTCGCCAGGTAGTAGGCGGTCGCCAGACCGTGCCCGCCGCCGCCGACGATGACCACGTCGTAGACCTTCTTCGGCGTCGGCGTGCGCCACATGCGCTGCCAGTTCTCGTGGTGGCTGAGGGAGTGTTTGAAGAGGCCGAAGCCCGAATAGCGTTGCATAGTCATTTACTCCAAACCGCTCAGCGATAAACCGGGTAGTCGGCGCACAGTGCCGCGACGTTTTTGGCCACATTCGCTTCAACGTCGGCGTCACCGAGGTTGTCGAGGATGTCGCAGATCCAGCCGGCCAGCACTTCGCACTGGGCGACCTTGAAGCCACGGGTGGTGACGGCCGGGGTGCCGATACGCAGGCCCGAGGTCACGAATGGCGACTGCGGGTCGTTCGGCACGGCGTTCTTGTTGACGGTGATGTGCGCACGGCCGAGGGCAGCGTCAGCATCTTTGCCGGTCAGGCCCTGACGGATCAGGCTGACCAGGAACAGGTGGTTGTCGGTGCCGCCGGAGACTACATCGTAGCCACGTTTGATAAACACGCTGGCCATCGCCTGAGCGTTGTCGATCACTTGCTGCTGATAGGCCTTGAAGCCTGGCTCCAGCGCTTCCTTGAAGCACACGGCTTTACCGGCGATGACGTGCATCAGCGGGCCGCCCTGGGCACCGGGAAATACCGCGGCGTTGAGCTTCTTCTCGATCTCTTCGTTGGACTTGGCCAGGATCAGCCCGCCACGCGGACCGCGCAGGGTCTTGTGGGTGGTGGTGGTGACCACGTCGGCGTACGGCAGCGGATTCGGGTACAGGCCAGCAGCGACCAGACCGGCCACGTGAGCCATGTCGACGAACAGCAGCGCACCGACCTTGTCGGCGATCTGGCGGAAGCGCGGGAAGTCCAGGGTCTTGGAGTAGGCGGAGAACCCGGCAACGATCATCTTCGGCTTGCACTCGACGGCCAGACGCTCGACTTCGTCGTAATCGATCAGCCCGGTGTCGGTGTTGATCCCGTACTGCACCGCGTTGTAAAGCTTGCCCGAGGACGAGACTTTGGCGCCGTGGGTCAGGTGACCGCCGTGGGCCAGACTCATGCCGAGAATGGTGTCGCCCGGCTGGATCAGCGCCAGGTACACCGCGCTGTTGGCCGAGGAACCGGAGTGCGGCTGGACGTTGGCGTAATCGGCGCCGAACAGCTGCTTGGCGCGTTCGATGGCCAGCGCTTCGACTTTATCCACATGCTCGCAGCCGCCGTAATAGCGCTTGCCCGGATAACCTTCGGCGTATTTGTTGGTCAGGCCACTGCCCTGCGCTTGCATCACGCGTTTGCTGGTGTAGTTCTCCGACGCGATCAGCTCGATGTGATCTTCCTGACGTTGCTCCTCGGCATTCATTGCCGCCAGCAGTGCATCGTCGTAACCCTGGATCTGGTCTTGCTTGCTGAACATCGCGTCTCTCCCAGCGGCATCTGTGCGCCATTCGTCTCGGTAAGGCACTGGCAATGAAGGCAGTGCCCTTTGATGCCGATGGTATGACCGGCGCAGACAGCTCAAATGCCTGCGGACGCCACGCAAAGGTGCGTTTACGACATGGCCTGAAATGGTTGGTCGGACACATCATCCAAAACTGCGGAGATCCCCTGTGGGAGCGGGCTTGCTCGCGAAGAGGTCGTGTCAGTCGACATCAATACCGCCTGATACACCGCTTTCGCGAGCAAGCCCGCTCCCACAGGGGTTATGTGCAGGCCGTGCGAATGGCGAGCAGCAAGAGGAAATGCAGGGGATAGAGCGCGTACGCCCAACGGCGCATGGGCAGCGGATGGATAGATCTGAAGTGTCGCAACAAGAACAGCCCGAGCAGTGGCGCAATCAGACACGCCGCGATGCCAAACACCGCCACGTAGTTACCGAACTCCGCCGCTTCATACAGCACCCGCCACTGATTCCCCGCCAGACACACCAGCCCCGGCAGCAGGCCGAAATACCCGGCGCGACGAATCACCCACAGCAGCGCCAGCGGCAGCAACACGCCAAACACGCCGAACATCAGCCATTGCGACAACAGCGCTGACAGCAATAAGGCACCGACGCCCAACAGTCGTGACAGCAGCGTCCGGTCCTGCCACCCCCGCACCACCAGCAACCCGAGCGCCAGCGTGGGCATCACGTTCAAGGTGTCGGGATCAGGAATGTACAAGCGGTAGGGAATTTCGCTGACCGCACTGAACAGCAGCAGCCAGCCCAGATAGCGCCACTCGGTCTTCTGCGCACCGGCCCGGGACAGGTTCGCCGCCATCGCCAGGCAGAACCACGGGAACGCCAGACGTCCCGGCACATACAGCCAATCGGCGCTGATCCCGACATATCGCAGGTGATCGAGCAGCATGCTCAGCAGCGCCAGCCACTTGAGCAGATCCAGCGCGCCGTCGCGTTTAGTCACGTGCATAATCGGGTAACAAACTGGTAATTTTCTGACAGCGACATCCCGTGTGCTCCCCGGAAGATCTTCGGTAAAGTGCGCACCCTCATTGACCACGAGCCTTCACAAGAGTCTCGACCACGGAAGCCGGCCATGACCGACAAGAGCCAACAATTCGCCAGCGACAACTACTCCGGTATCTGCCCTGAAGCCTGGGCCGCCATGGAACAGGCCAACCACGGCCACCAGCGCGCTTATGGCGACGATGAATGGACCGCACGTGCGGCCGACCATTTCCGCAAGCTGTTCGAAACCGACTGCGAAGTGTTTTTCGCCTTCAACGGCACCGCCGCCAACTCGCTGGCGCTGTCGTCACTGTGCCAGAGTTACCACAGCGTGATCTGCTCGGAAACCGCCCACGTCGAAACCGACGAATGCGGCGCGCCGGAATTCTTCTCCAACGGCTCGAAACTGCTGATCGCCGGCACCGAAAACGGCAAGATCACCCCGCAGTCGATCCGTGAAGTCGCGCTCAAGCGCCAGGACATCCACTACCCGAAACCGCGCGTCGTGACCCTGACTCAGGCCACTGAAGTCGGCAGCGTCTACACCCCGGAAGAAGTCCGCGCCATCAGCGCCACCTGCAAAGAGCTGGGCCTGCACCTGCACATGGACGGCGCGCGTTTCTCCAACGCCTGCGCATTCCTCGGCTGCTCGCCGGCCGACCTGACCTGGAAGGCTGGCGTCGATGTGCTGTGCTTCGGTGGCACCAAGAACGGTATGGCGGTGGGTGAAGCGATTCTGTTCTTCAACCACAAACTGGCCGAAGACTTCGATTACCGCTGCAAGCAGGCCGGGCAACTGGCGTCGAAAATGCGCTTCCTCTCGGCACCGTGGGTCGGCATCCTCGAAAACGACGCCTGGCTCAAATACGCTCGCCACGCCAACCACTGCGCGCAACTGCTGGCCGAGCTGGTCAGCGACATTCCGGGCGTGGAACTGATGTTCCCGGTGCAGGCCAACGGCGTATTCCTGCAACTCTCGGAACCGGCCATCGCCGCGCTGACCGCGAAGAACTGGCGCTTCTACACCTTCATCGGCAAGGGCGGCGCACGCTTCATGTGCTCGTGGGACACCGAAGAAGAACGCGTACGCGAACTGGCCCGCGACATTCGCGAAGTCATGTCCGCCTGATTCCTTGAGCCGATAAGATCCCCTGTGGTGAGGGGATTTATCCCCGATAGGCTGCGCAGCAGCCCCAAAACCTGCCATTGAGTTTCTGTCTGACAGAGACTGATTCAGACTTTGGGCCTGCTGCGCAGGCCATCGGGGATAAATCCCCTCGCCACAAAGTTACACCCCACCTTACGTGTTTGCCTCTTGGTCTACATTGTCTGTCGAGCCCTCCGCTCACATAACAAGAAGCAGGAGCATCGGCATGTCGCTACAAGGCAAAACCCTGTTCATCACCGGCGCCAGCCGTGGCATCGGGCGTGAGATTGCGCTGCGTGCCGCGAAAGACGGGGCCAATATCGCGATTGCGGCCAAAAGCGCCGAAGCCCATCCCAAACTGCCCGGCACCATCCACAGCGTAGCCAAGGAAGTCGAAGCCGCTGGCGGCAAGGCATTGGCCCTGCAAGTCGATGTGCGTGATGAAGACGCGGTGCGCAATGCGCTGGCCCAGGCCAACGAGCATTTCGGCGGCATCGATGCGCTGGTCAATAACGCCGGGGCGATCAAGTTGACTGGCGTGCAGCACATCGAACTCAAGCGTTTCGACCTGATGCACCAGATCAACACCCGCGCGGTACTGCTGTGCAGCCAGGCCGCCCTGCCCTATCTGAAGAAATCCGCCGGACACATTCTCAACTTGTCGCCACCGCTGAACATGGCGAACAAGTGGTTTGCCCAGTTCAGCCCGTATACGGTGACCAAGTACGGCATGAGCATGTTGACCGTGGGCATGAGCGAGGAATTCGCCAGTTACGGCATCAGCGTCAATTCACTGTGGCCACAGACGATGATTGCCACCGCCGCCATCGAATTTCAGCTGGGCAACCGCGAGTCGTTCAAGCATGCGCGCACGCCAGCGATCATGGCGGATGCGGCGCACGTGATCCTGGGAAGCAGCGCACGACAGATCACTGGACGGCTACTTATCGACGAAGAAATTTTGCGTGAGCACGGCGTGACTGAGTTCAAGCATTACCGGTTCGAACCGGGGAGCGATGCGGCGTTGATGACGGATTTGTTTATCGACTGAAAAGCCCCTCACCCTAACCCTCTCCCGGAGGGAGAGGGGACTGATTGGGGGATATTTGAGAATTACCCCGACCTGAATCTGCTTTACCGAATCCATAATCGATAAGGTCTTTCAGGGTCGATGTATAGCGCCAGACACCTCGGTCGGCCCCCTCTCCCTCTGGGAGAGGGCTGGGGTGAGGGGCAAGCCGTACGCAAAATTCGCCCCAGCTCAGAATTCGATTCTGACGTCGCCCTTCGGCACGCTGCAGCACGACAAGATAAACCCTTCCGCCTCGTCGTCCTCGGTAATCCCGCCGTTGTGCTCCATCTCTACTTCGCCCCCAAGCTTCATCACCTTGCACGTGCCGCAGATACCCATGCCGCAAGCTTTCGGGATCATCAGGCCAAGCTTGGCCGCCGCCGCGTGCACGGTTTCGCCCGGGGCCACGCGGATGCTCTTGCCGGAGGCGGTGAATTCGACCTGATGTAGATCCGCCGCATCGATTTCCGGCGCATCGGCGGCCTGCTCGGCTTGCTCCACCGCATCGGCACGAGCTTCCGGTGGCGTGGCGCCGAAGGACTCCTCGTGATAACGCGACATGTCGTAACCGGCCACTTCCAGCAGGCGCTTGACCGCGTTCATGTACGGCGTCGGGCCGCAGCAGAACACTTCGCGCTCGAGGAAGTCGGGCACCATCAGTTCGAGCATCTTGTGATTCAGATAGCCACGATAACCGGCCCACGGCTCGCCCAATCCATGTTTCTCGCAGATCAGGTGCAGGCTGAAGTTGTCGATCCGCGACGCCATGTGTTCCAGCTCGCGGTGATAAATGATGTCTTTCGGCGAGCGCGCGCTGTGGATAAAGGTCATGTCGACGTTGGCGTTGGTGTCGTAGAACCAGCGCGCCATCGACATGCACGGGGTGATCCCCACGCCACCGCTGAGATACAGCACTTTCGGGCTCGGGAAGTCGATGGCGTTGAACAGTCCGACCGGGCCGTGCACCGCCAGCTCCTGGCCTTCATGCAGGGTGTCGTGCAGCCAGTTGGATACCTTGCCCCCCGGCACACGCTTGATGGTCACCGAGAAGCTGTACGGCACCGACGGCGAACTGGAAATGGTGTACGAGCGCATGATCGGCTGGCCGTCGATTTCCAGCTCCAGGGTCACGAACTGCCCGGGCTTGAAGAAGAACAGGATCGGCTGGTCGGCCATGAAACAGAAGGTGCGCACGTCCCAGGTTTCCTGGATGACTTTGACGCAACGGACGATGTGTCGGCCATTGGCCCAGGTCTGGGTGGTGACCGGATTCAGGAAGCTGTTGGACATGCTGTTCTCCACGGCCGACTGTCGGCCTTCATGTGGCGATTCTGCGTATAGCGTGAACCGTCCGTTTACCTATCCGCGACATCGGCATACTTATCGCGACCAGCCCCCAACCGCCGGGGGTTGCGCGTCGGGAACAGATTGCACCATGTCGCCCATGGATAAGGTTCCGGCCAGCGCCGGCCCCACACTCGCCCCACACCAAGACGAATTCTTTACACCTTGCGTAGCAACCCTGATCAGCCACTTTCGCGGCCACGCAGATGGCCTTGAGGAATACATCGATGGACGTCACCGCAAAAATCAGCCTGGGCGATCCGCTGGAACCCGCACGCAAGGCCACCGCACAGATGCTGCAGGAGCGCGAGCGCACTTTCTCGCTGCCGCAGCCGTTCTACAGCGACGAACGCCTGTTCGATATCGACATGCAGGAGATCTTCCAGAAAGAGTGGTTGATCGCCGGCATGACCTGCGAGATCCCGGCCAAGGGCAACTACCTGACTCTGCAGGTCGGCAAGAACCCGATCATCGTCATTCGTGGCGCCGACGGCGTGGTGCATGCGTTCCACAACGTCTGCCGCCACCGTGGCTCGCGCCTGTGCACCAGCGAAAAGGGCAAGGTTGCCAAACTGGTCTGCCACTACCACCAGTGGACCTACGAACTGGACGGGCGCCTGCTGTTCGCCGGCACCGAGATGGGCGCCGACTTCGACATGAAGCAGTACGGCCTCAAACCGGTGAACGTGAAGACTGCCGGCGGCTACATTTTCATCAGCCTGGCGGAGAATCCGCCGGCCATCGATGACTTCCTGTCGACGCTGAACCACTACATGGAACCGTACGACATGGAGAACACCAAGGTGGCGATCACCACCACCTTGATGGAAAAGGCCAACTGGAAACTGGTGCTGGAAAACAACCGCGAGTGCTACCACTGCAACGCGTCGCACCCGGAACTGCTGAAAACCCTGCTGGAATGGGACGACGTCACCGACCCGCGCGCCGATCAGGCGTTCAAGGATCACGTCGCCGCCTCCGCCGCTGCCTGGGAAGCCGAGAAGATCCCTTATGCCCACGCCAGTTTCGGCCTGCGCAACCGCATCGTGCGCATGCCACTGCTCAAGGGTACCGTATCGATGACCCTGGACGGCAAACAGGGCTGCGCCAAACTGATGGGCCGGATCAAGAACCCCGACCTCGGCTCGATGCGCATCCTGCACCTGCCGCATTCGTGGAACCACTGCATGGGCGACCACATCATCGTCTTCACCGTGTGGCCGATCAGCGCCCAGGAAACCATGGTCACCACCAAATGGCTGGTGCACAAGGATGCGGTCGAAGGCGTGGATTACGACGTCGAGCGCATGCGCCAGGTGTGGGACGCGACCAACGACCAGGACCGGCGTCTGGCCGAAGAAAACCAGCGCGGGATCAACTCCACGGCTTATCAGCCAGGGCCGTACTCGAAGACCTATGAATTTGGTGTGGTCAACTTCGTGGACTGGTACAGCGAGCGGATGCTGAGCAACCTTGGTGCGGAACCTGCGCCGTACCTCAAGGGCGTGCCGGTTCAGGGCTAAAAGCAAAAGCTTCGCGAGCAAGCTCGCTCCCACAGGGACTGGCGGTGTACACAAATTCTGTTATCACCGCCGACCACTGTGGGAGCGAGCTTGCTCGCGAAGAGGCCGGCCCTGTCACCGCCTCACTTCGATGACCACCTCACACTGCCATCCTCGCCAATAAACTCCTCAAAAATATCCTCCCCCACCAACCTGATTTTCGCGTAGCCATTCAACACCCGCAGCGGATACGCCGGGTCGTTGGCATCCTGCGTCTCCGACCACAACACCCGCGAATGCCCGTCCAGCTCGCTGGCATTGCCATAGGGAATCGCCCCGTGCCCGGCGCAACGCGCATGCAGGCCGCCCTGTTGCGCGTAAACGATGCCGTTGTGCAGATGCCCCCAGTACCAATAGTCCGGCTCGCGCCCCAGGGCATCGCATACCGGTTGATACAGCGCGGTCTGATGGTGTCCGGAAATATCGAAGCCCTGATGATGACTGAGCACCATGATCTTTTTGCGCTTGGGCAAGGCTTTCATCCAGGTGATCTGCGGCTCGTTGAGCGTGCCGTCCATGTACAGGTTCATCGCGTCCGAGGCATACGCCGAATCCAGCCCGACCACCAGCCAGTCGTCGTTGATCAAGGCGAAATAACTGGTGCCCTGCTGCCCCGGAAAGCGCTTGGCCAGTTCCTTGAAATAGCCGTGGGCGCCGCTGTACATCTCGTGGTTGGAGTTGAGGGTGAACGAGCCGTGGCTGCCCATCGGCCAACCGGCCATGTCGACGTCTTCCTGCGAATGGCTGCCGGCGTAGTAAACATCGCCCAGATGGATGGTGAAATCCGCTTGCGCCAGTTGCATCTGGTTGGCGACTGAAACTGCCGGCGCATGACTGTCGAAGGGGCCGGTGCCCCAGTCGCCGGCAATCGCCAAAGTCACGTCGCGCTCCATCTGCACCACCGCCGGGTCAGTGCCGAAGGTCGCGTGATGGCGCAGGTTTTCAATCCACTTGAGCAATGCCTCGCTCCACAGCAGATCAAGCAATTCCCACTTGCGACAGCCGAGCAGGCTGCCGTCCTGCAACACCCGGGTTGCCAGTTGATCCGGCGATTGCGGCAACGGTGTGGCATTGCCGATACGCAGGATCGACAACCCGTGGGACAACTCCCACGGCACCGCCGGCTCGTCGCCCGGCAACTCACCGTTTTTCAGCACGTACTGCGCCTGATCGTGACCGCGCTGCAGCAGCTTGATGATCGCCTGAAACTCCTGCGGCTCAAGCTCGCTGATAAGCTTCATCCAGGCCATTTCCATGCGCGTGAACAAGCCGTGAATGCGCAGCTTTACCTTGTCGTACTCGTGTTCCCAATGACTGACCAGTGACATGGCGTAATCCTCTATCCGTAAGGGCTCACAGGGTTTTCATGAACTCGATCAACGCACGTTTGTCGTCGTCCGACAGCGTGGTGCCATACAGGTGACCGCTGTTGTGGTTGCCCTCCAGTCGGGTGTCGTATTTGAAATCCGCCGAGGCTTTGGCCTGAGCGCCCGTGGTGACGAAACCGACGTTGACCGGGTCGTAGACGTCGGAGCCGGTGATGAACACCACCGGACGTTTTTCCGGCGGTTGCAGCAGATCCCACAGGGTCGGCACCGAACCGTTGTGCAGGTACGGCGCGCGCAGCCAGATACCGTCAGTCGGCGTGTTGCTGTAGCTCTGGGTCTTGCGATACGCGCCGAAGTCGAACGGCGGTTTCTTGAAGGTGTGGAACGCCGTCACCAGACCGGTGGTGAACGAGTCGAGCCGATGTGGATCGGTGCCCAGTTGATCGATGTTGGTGGTGACCTGCCCGGTATCGGCGCGCCCGAAGTCGTGGCACGCGGCGCAATTGGCATCCCAGATCGGCTTGCCTTGCGCGACTTTCGCCTGATCCAGCGCCCACGGCCATGCCGGCGCCTTGTGCCCGAGCAGCCAGTTGGTCACTCGGTTGAAGCTCGGCGGCAGCACCGACTCCGGCGTTGCGCCCACGGCCATCGCGGCGGCGTAGTTGCGTTCGTGGATCTTGTTGTTATTACCGTCCCAATGCAGGTACATCGATTCCCGCGGCTTCTGGTTCCACACTTGCGGCAGATCGACGGTGCCGATGGTCGAGTCATCCGGGAAGCCGAACACCACCATTTTCGTCGGGTTGAAGGTGTCGGTGCGGCCCGGGCCCTGTTGCGGACGCAGCTTCTGCCAGGCGTAGGCCTGTTTCTGCTTGAGCAAAGCGCTCTTCGCCATCGGAATAATCAGATATCGGTTGTAGAGCTTCTCGAAAAAGCCCAGCTGGAATTTGCCGTTGATCGCCGCCATCACCGCGTCGGTGGTGAATTTCGGGTCGCTGGCGCAATCGTAGGCGAACCACTGGAAGGCCTGCAGTTGCAGGGTGTTGGCCGGCGCGCTGGGTACGTTGACCGCAACGTCGCTGGCATTTGCCCGGTAGGAACCGGTGTGGCACAGCGCGCAGTTCGGCTCTACCGTCGGGTAACCGATCTGCCGCTTGGCCATGCCGATCGGCAGGTCCTTGCCGTTCTCATAGAGAAAGCCGAAGACCTCCCAGCCGCCGGGTTTTGGCAGTTTTTCCGGGCACATCTGCGGCAACACGGCGAACAGGTAATACGGGATCCGCGCTTCGATGCCCAGGCCGATGGCGGCGTATTTGTAGTGGTCTTCGTCGGAGGCGTACTCCTGCTCCGGCACCACCCTCAGCATCTGGTACCAGGTCTGGTAACCGATGAAACCCAGTAGCGCCACCACGATCAAGGTGCCGACCTTGAAGGCGTGGCTCTGCCATTGCCGCATCCAGGCCGCGCGCCACTCGCGCCAGCCATCGCAGAGCAGCGCCCATGGCCGGTTCGCGGGCGTGGTGCCGAGGTACAGCAGAATA
Source organism: Pseudomonas sp. PS01299 (assembly GCF_029960145.1). Classification (NCBI taxonomy): domain Bacteria; kingdom Pseudomonadati; phylum Pseudomonadota; class Gammaproteobacteria; order Pseudomonadales; family Pseudomonadaceae; genus Pseudomonas; species Pseudomonas sp. PS01299. The sequence continues at coordinate 24,385 of NZ_JASCPO010000037.1, forward strand.
CCGAGGATCAGGAAGAAGCTCAGATCGCCCATCAGCATCGGCACGAACACCGAACCCTGAATGCTCGTATTGATCAGGTAAATCCAGAACACCACGGCGATCAGCCGCGTCAGCACGCACAGCCAGGAATGCACCACATAGCGCGGCGCGTTGAAGCCCGACGGCATGTAAAACACGCTGATGCCCACCAGCAGCATCCCGGCGTTTTCCAGCCACGGGTCGGAGAGTTGCGGCGGCAGACCGACCACCGATGTCAGCAACCCCGGCGCGAACAGCGCCGGGATCGCGAACACCATGTTCATCGCAATGCCGATCCAGATGAAGCGTTGAAACCAGCGGATGTAGCTGTCCATATCATCCATTTCCTTCTGACCACCAACCAGCGATGTCCCCTGTGGTGAGGGGATTTATCCCCGATGGGTCGCGAAGCGGCCCCAAACCCTGCCGGCGCGGTCTGTCAGGATGATCGCGCACTCAGGTTTTACGACTGCTGCGCAGCCGATCGGGGATAAATCCCCTCGCCACAGAGAATCTCCTCAACACAGAAATCAGTAATCGATCTCAGCCGAGGGCCGTTTTCTCCAGGTGCTCAAGGATGAGCGGATACACATCCACCACCGCGTTCTTGCCGAACATGCAGTCGATGTGGCCGTAACCCGGCACTACGTGCCGGCTGTAGCGCTCCGGCCCGTGGACTTCGCAGACTCGCTGGTAGGTCTTGAGCGTGCTTTCCGGCAGATAGCACTGGTTCTCCGCGCCGCTGATAAAGCAGATCGGCATCGTCAGCCGCTCGAAGTGCGGCATGTACACATCGTTGCCCTTGAAATCCACCAGGTGCCCTTTGCGCACGATCAGCGCCAGGTGCTCGAAGGTCTCGATGTTCGATTCGCCGAACAGTTCGTGCAGGTTGTCGTGCAGGGTTTCGTTGAGGGTGTCGTGGCGATACAGCGAGGCGTACATGAAAGTGATGCGGTGGCACACCGGGTTGGTGCAATAACCCTGCGCCTCGATTCGCGCGTAGCCGTTGAGGGCTTTGTCATAGAGTCGGTTGAACCAGTTCTCCTTGCTGTCGGCGTAAGCGGTCATCGATTTGATGCCGATCGCATCGAGCATCCCCGGCAGGTGCAGACCGGCCTTCAACCCGGTAGCGGTGGCGACCACGGTGTCAGCGGCAATCTGCGAGCAGACCACCGAACGCACCCCTTGCAGCCCCGCCAGCAACGACATGAAGAACGTCGTCGCGCCGTAGCAATGCACCACGCACTGCACGTCCTTGGCCTTGGTCGCTTGTTGAATCTGCGCGATGGCAGCCTTGAAGTCGTACTGGGCGATCTGGTCGCCATTCCACTCTTTCTTGCTCGCCGGCAGCAGAATGCTCACCCGGAAATCCAGCAGCCACACGTCATAGTCGTGCTTGCACAGGTACTCCAGCAGGTTGGTCTGGATGGTGTCGGTGGAAAAGATATTCGAGCCGACACCCAGGCCGTGCACCAGCATCACCGGGCCTTTGCTGCCGGCCTGATAACGGGTCAGGCGCAATTCGACGCCGTCCTCGGTGGGGAAGAAATGCACCGCCGGGATCGGCGCGTCCAGCGGCCGTTTCAGGCGTGGCGGCGCGTCGGGGTTGAAGTATTTGTCACCGGCGAATACCCCGCCGTAACTCTCCCAGAGAATTCCGGCGAAGAACTTGCCGAAGCGCGCCAGGCCTTCGATGCGCTCGCGCTCGTTGCGCGCGTTGAGCACTTTCATGGTGGTCATCTGCTTGGCGAAATCGGTCGGATGAATGTGCATCACCCCGGAGCCGATCACCTCGCCCGACTTGTCCGGCCCGCGATACAGCGTCACGTACAGAGTGCTGGTGTCGTGCCAGATGTTGAGCACGCCGTTGTCTTCCGGCACGGTTTTGAAAGCGCTGAAGAAATAGTCGCTGCCATCCTCGGCGGTCAGTTTCATGTCGTATTTCATGTGCCGTGTGTCGACCTGCTGCTCGAATTGTTCGAACAGATTGAACACGCCGTTGCTGGCGGTCAGCGGTTGCGGCGACAGCGCCGGGGCATTGACCGTACCGACAATGGTCGCGGCGTGCTCCGGTTCCTTGATCATCCGGTTGAGGTCGTTGGCGGTGATGGTCAGGGTAAAGTCGATCGGCGAATTATCTGCCTCACCGCGTTTGGCCGCCGCTTCGTAGACTTTCAGATCGGTGCTTTGCGCGGCGGTGAAGGCCCGGGAGAAATAGCCTTTCATGGTTTCGGTGAACTGCACGCCGAGAGTCGGTGGTGCCACCTGTTTGCGCGGTGCCGACGGCAGCGTGTAGTCGATCTTCCAGCCACGGTCGGCGGCCAGCAGGCCCATGTTGCGTTCACTCACAGCGGAGATGGTCAGCAGCGGATTGACCGCCAGCGAGGTCGGGATCACCGCGCCATCGGTCACGTAGAGGCTGGCGTAGACATCAGTTCCAGCCGCGCCACTGAACACCTGGCCCTTGTGATTGACCACGCCTTGCGCGGCGTCCTCGCCCATCACGCAACCGCCCAGCGGATGCACCGAGACGATGCTGTGCTTGAGCAGCCTGGTCCAGATCGGATTCTCGACCCAGACCCCGCCCAACGCCTTGGTGCTCTGGTACAGACGCTCATTGCCGAGCTTGAAGTTTTCCTGCTCGCCGACACCCGGCCAGTCGATGCGCAACTGGTCCTTGTTGTCGAGAATCATCCGACCCTGGCCGCTGTCGTGGCTCATGATCAGGTAGGTCTGCATGTTGTGCAGCGCGCCGTAATACGGGCCACGCAGGAAGCTCTCGGCCTCGCGCTCCTTGTAGCCGAGCTTGCCGCTGAAACTGTCGTCCGTGGCCTTGCCGATCATCTCGGCAAACCCGGCCATCGCCGGCACCATCGGCCGGCCGAGGGCGCCAGGGATCGAGCCTTCCTCGATGACCATGCGGCTGCGCCAGTCACCTTCGGTGCGCATGTCGATGATCGAGGTGATGCACGGGCCGACCGGGTGCAGCTCCTTGGCCGAATGCGCGCCGAAGCCGATGCCGTTGATGGTCTGCTCGCAGTTGTGGCCGAAACCGAGGATGTCGCCGTTACCGCTCATGTTCTCGCCGAGCTGACCGGACATCACCAGACCCTTGTCCCGCGAACGCAGCAGAATTTCGGTAGAGCCGAGGGTGCCGGCGGAGACCACGACGATATCGGCCTTCACGAACAGCGTCGGCGCGTCGAATTTCTCGCGCCCGCTGTCGAGGTACTGGAAGTGCACGATCCAGCCATCGCCGTCGCGCTCCAGATGCCGCACCTCAGCCTGGCAGAAAATCTCCGCGCCATGGTTCCAGGCATCCGGCAGATAGTTCATCAGCGTGGTGTTCTTGGCCTTGTTGTTACAGCCCGAGACGCAGTCGCCGCACTGGTTGCACGGCAGTTGCTCGACGCCGACGTGGTTGAGGTTGTTCGGCAGTTTGTCGAAGGTCACGTTGATCGGTGGCTTGTAGAAATGCGCGCCTTGCTTGAGGTAGTCCGCAGACTTTTTGTTGGCGTCGAGCTTGGGCAGGTTCGGCGCGTTGTTCGGGTACGGATTGGGCTTGAGCATTTCCCGGGCGCGGGCGTAACCGTCCTTGAGCAGCGTATCGCGATGATCGCGTACCGCCTGCGGCCAGCGTGGATCCTCGAACACCCCGGGTTCCGGCTCCAGGGCAACGTTGGCGTTGATCAGCGATGTACCGCCGAGGCCGCAGCCGACCACCACGTTCTGCTGGGCATTCACATGCAGGTCGAACAGTCCGGTGCGCGAGCCAATGTGGCCGTCCGGGTCATGCACCTGCAACTCTTCGGTCGCCGCGATCATGGTGTTGGGGTATTCACCGGGCTGGATTTCCCGCCCGCGTTCGAGCAGGCACACCTGCTTGCCGGCCCGGGACAGGCGCGACGCAGCAATGCCGCCGCCATAACCGGAGCCGATGACGATCACGTCGTAGTGTTCCTTGATCTCGCTGATGGGCGTTGCGATGCGTGTCATGAGGATGTTCCTCTCTCAGGCAGATGGGGCAACTCTGCGGTTACCTGCAATCAATGGGCGAACGGGCACCTGGCCTCCGGGTCGAGCCCGGCGACAGCACAGCGGTTAAAGCAGGAGGTCGCTACAGACGAGCGCGTTGATTGGCCGCACGACGTAACGTGCGCTTGCGTGGCGAGGGGGGATGGCGGTGTGGGCGGCTATCCATCATGCGTTCTCCCAGAACCTGATGTGGATAAGTGACGGCTGTCCTTGTGCCATTGCAGTGAAGACAGCGCAGGAATCGAAGTCAAGGCAACGCTTTAGAACTGTATGAAATCTGATCAATTGCGGTTTGGACTATGCCCGGCGGGGCCTGCAGGGTTTGGCGAACAAGTTATCCACATAGCCATGCACAGCAAATGGGGGTAACTGTGGATGAATGGAAAAATAACTGCCTGATTTGTGAAGAAAAATCGTGACTTATCCAGAAGGATGGTTTGCAGGAGTGATTGGCTGTTTTTTGATCAAATATCTACACGTCACGTTTCACATGGCCTGTAGAGGATGGCGAACACGTTATCCACAAAAGCACCAACAGAGTTCGGGGGTAACTTTGTGGCTGCTGTGGAAAAGTGCTGAGGACTGTGGGAAATCGGGCGTAGCGCAGGGATTATCAGCCTGAAACGCTTCATCGATCATTTATTGATCAAATCCCTGCAAGCCACGGTTTATATACCTTGCAGCGAACAGCGAACATCTTGTCCACAGAAGCGCCAACAGAGATTGGGGGCAACTCTTGAAGTTATTCAGGAGAAAAAGCCCGGTAAAACCGTGACTTAGGCTGGTTGTTTTTTGAGCTGGGGCCTGGAGGGCTTGATTGGCGTGGGGGGCGGGCAAAGGCAAACATGTTATCCACAGATCCGCCAACAGGGATTGTGGGTAAACACTACCCCTCTTCCCAGCCCTCTCCCAAAGGGAGAGGGAGCCGACCGCATCGCCTGTTCAAACTCCACCGACCTGAACGAACATTGTGATCTCAGGGTTGGCCAGACCAAGGTCACTGCGCAATCGCAGGTCGATGTAATTAGCCAATACCACTCGGTCGCTCCCCTCTCCCTCCGGGAGAGGGCTAGGGTGAGGGGCTTTTCAGCGAACAACCCCTTCTTCGATCAGTAGTTTGAGGATCGCTTCCGCCCCGGCCTGCGCGGTGACACCCTTGAGCACTTGTCCACCGCCGCCACTGGCTTTGGCGGTGGCAGCTTTCATGCGGTCCGCACCGCTCTTGGCCTTGATCACCTTCAAACGTTTCGGCCGTGGCTTGGCCGGTTGCAGTGTGGAGACGGCCAGCAGTTCATCGTCCAGCACCTCCACGTCTTCGGCATTCAACACCCCGCGTCGCGCCGGACCGTAGGCACTCTGCCGAGGTTTGGGCGCGGCGTTATCCACAGTCGCCAGAAACGGCAGCTTCACCTTCAACCGGCGCCGCTGCCCACGGGGCAAGGCTTGCAGCACCAGCGCCGAACCATCATTGATCGACTCGACCTGCGCCAGCCCCACCACCAGCGGCCAGCCCAGCCCTTCGGCGAGCAAGAACGGCAACATGCCCGAGCCTTCGCCGGTTTCCGCCTGACTGCCGGTCAGCACTACCTGGGCGCCGGCATCACGCAGATACGCGGTCAGCGCCGGCAAGGCGTCGGCGCCAGCGGGTTGCTCCAGCACATGCAGCTGTTCCAGGCCCATGCCCAGATAGGCGCGCAGTGCCGGTTCCGCGACATCCCCGGCATGCAGCACTTGCAGGTTATCCCCAGCCAGTTGCAGGCCCAGCTCTACGGCGCGCGCGTCCTGTTCGGCGCGGCGTGGCCGGCCCGAGGTCGGGTGGGCACCGATGGAAACCAGACTGATAATCTTTGTGCTCATAACCCGTTCCTTAAGCCGCATCGCGCTTGGCTTCGTTGCGGTAAGCCGCTACCGCCGCGATCAACGCCTGAAGAATTTCCGCGCTTTCGCCAATCACCGACAGGTCGGCGCGTTTGATCATGTCGCAACCGGGGTCGAGGTTGATCGCCACCACCTTGTCGCAGGCACCGATGCCTTGCAGGTGCTGGATCGCCCCGGAGATACCCACAGCCACATAAACCCGTGCGGTGACCCAAGTGCCGGACGCACCGACCTGCCGATCACGCGCCATGAAGCCATCGTCTACCGCCACCCGCGAGGCGCCTTCGGTGGCGCCGAGCGCCGCAGCGGTCTGGTGGAACAGCGCCCAGTCCTTGACCCCGTTGCCGCCGGAGAAAATGAACTCGGCTTCGGCCATCGGAATCGCCGCCGGGTCCACCGCGACCGCGCCAAGATCCTCGATCCGCGACAGGCTGCGCGCCACCGTTGTGGATAACTCCACCGGCAGTGCCTCATGACGGGTTTCGCTGACCGGTTCCGCGCATTCGGCTGCGGCCAGAATCAAGCGTGCGACCGGTCGCGCCAGGTCTTGCAGGCCTGCGCCAGCGCGACCGATACACTCCTGATCCTTGACCTGCCAGACCCGCGTTGCCGGACGTTCGCCCAGTGCCGCGGCAAAACGCCGACCGAGTTCACCACCACCGCTGCGGCTGTCCGGCAGCAGCCAGTGGCGCGGATTGAACTGGTTATCCACAGCCCGCAGGCCTTGCACCCGTTGCTCCGGTGCATAACCGCTGAATTGGTCGCCCTCCAGCACCAGCAAGCGATCGACGCCGGCCGTGGCGAAGGCGTTCTCTTTGTGCTCGCCAAACACCACCGCCAGCACCGCGCCGTCGTTGCCGGCCAGTTGATGAGCCAGGCCGAGCAAGTCGCGGTCGTGGCTGCTCAGGCGGCCGCCGACCATGTCCGGCACCACGCTGATGTAGAACGCCGGGGCTGGCACCTCATGCAGCGGCAACTGCACTTCAACCGTGGCCGAGCGTTTGACCGCCCCGCCCTGTTGCGCGCCGCTGCGATCGATACGCTTGATGCCGTTGGGGCCGATGAATCCGATGCCGTGCAGGTTCTTGCGGATGACGCCATTGGGGCCCATCCAGCTGTGTTGCGCCGGTTGCATCGCCGCGTGCAACGGGTGCAGGCGGTTACGCGCAATCCATTCGGCGCGCGGGTCGCGGCGGATAATGTCGCTCATCAGTGGGCCTCCGCAGGTTCACGTTTGGCCGGTGCAGTCGGCTTGTTCGGCGCGGCGTCTTCGAGCAGCGCGTCGGCCACCAGTTCGGCGATGTCCTTGATCAACGGACGCGGTTCGACCACGCCTTCGAGCATCGCCGTGCACTGTGGACAACCCACCGCCACCAGCTCGGCGCCGGTCTCGCGGATGTCATCCATGCGCATGTCGGGGATCCGCTGCTTGCCGGGAATGTCGGTGATCGGCGCACCGCCACCGCCGCCGCAGCAGCGCGAGCGGAAGCCGGAACGTTGCATCTCTTTGACCTCGATGCCGAGGGCGCGCAGCACTTCGCGCGGTGCCTCGTACTCGCCGTTGTAGCGACCGAGGTAGCACGGGTCGTGGTAGGTCACGCTGTTGCCTTTGTGCTGACCGAGGTTCAGCGCACCGGCCTGGATGATTTCCGCCATGTAGGTGCTGTGGTGCTGCACCAGGTAGTTGCCGTCGAACGCGCCGTACTCGTTTTTCAGCACATGGAAGCTATGCGGATCGCAGGTGACGATGCGGTTGAAGCTGTATTTGGCCAGGGTCTGGATATTGCGTTTGGCGAGCAGCTGGAAGGTCGCTTCGTCGCCTAAACGCCGGGCCACGTCACCGCTGTCACGTTCTTCGAGGCCGAGTACGGCGAAGTCGACCTTCGCGGCTTTCAGCACTTTGACGAACGCACGCAAGGTGCGCTGGTTACGCATGTCGAAGGCACCGTCGCCGACCCAGAACAGCACGTCGGTGGATTTCTTCTCGCTGAGCAGATTGAGGTTCAGATCCGCCGCCCAGTTCATCCGCCCGCCCGGAGCGAAACCGCCGGGGTTGTCAGTGGCGATCAGGTTCTCGAGAACTTCGGCACCCTTGTTCGGGGTCGCGCCTTTTTCCAGCGTCAGATGGCGGCGCATGTCGACGATGGCGTCGACGTGCTCGATCATCATCGGGCATTCCTCGACGCAGGCGCGGCAAGTGGTGCACGACCACAAGGTCTCGGCATCGACCAGACCGTTGACGATCGGTTGATGCGGATTGCCGCTGTGCTCGCCAATTGGCTTGCCCGGATACGGGCTGCCGGCGAATTTGGCATCAGTGCCGCCAGCGAGGCCGACGACCATGTCCTGAATCAGCTTTTTCGGGTTTAGCGGCTGGCCGGCAGCGAAGGCCGGGCACGCCGCTTCGCACTTGCCGCACTGCACGCAGGCGTCAAAACCGAGCAACTGGTTCCAGGTGAAATCCTTGGGTTTTTCCACGCCCAGCGGTGCGGATGGATCGTTGAGGTCCAGCGGTTTCAAACCGGTGGAACGACCGCCGCCAAAGCGTTCGGCGCGACGGTGCCAGGCCAGGTGCAAGGCGCCGGCGAACGCGTGCTTCATCGGCCCGCCCCAGGTCATGCCGAAGAACAATTCCGACACGCCCCACAAAACGCCGAGCCCGAGAATCGCCGCCAGCAGCCAGCCGCCGAAGTTCTCCGGGAGGATCCCGGCCACCGGCAGGGTCACCAGGAAGAACGAGGCGGAGAAAGCCAGCAGGCTTTTCGGCAGGCGCATCCACGGGCCTTTCGACAACCGTGCCGGCGGGTTGAGCCGGCGCCGGTAAACGAAGAGCGCACCGACGAACATCACCGCCGTCATCAGCAGCAGCGCATAGCCGAGGATACGGTTATGCAGGCCGAAACCGTGCACCAGAATCGCCAGCACGATCGACGCCACCGCACCGCCCGCCGTGGCGACGTGGGTGTTGGCGATGTATTTGTCCCGCGCCACCACGTGGTGCAAGTCGACCATGTAACGCTTGGGCATGGCGAGCAGGCCGCCGATCAGATCGACCTTCGAGGCCCGGCCCCGACGCCACATGGCCACCCGCCGCAACGCACCCAGCACCGCAAGGGCCAGAGCTGCGAACAACAGGATTGGAAGAAGGGTGTTCAACATGGTGAAGCTCCCACCAGTACAGCCTGGAGAAACACGGTCTGCATTACTGTGGGAGCGGGCTTGCTCGCGAAAGCGCTGGATCAGTCAACTCATGCAGAACTGACAGAATGCATTCGCGAGCAAGCCCGCTCCCACAGGGGTCATGTGCAAGTCCTTAGAAGTCTTTGCACAACCGCAGGGCGTCGTAGATGGCGGCGTGGGTATTACGCTGCGCCACGCAGTCGCCAATGCGGAACAGCAAGTAACCGTCGCCATTGCTGCTCAACGAAGGTTGCGGCTGGATCGCGAACAGCGCTTCCACGTCGATCTGGCCCTTGTTGCGCGAGCCTTCCTTGAGCGCGTAGTAGATTTCCTCATCCGGACGCACGCCGTTTTCCACCACCACCTGATCGACCACCCGCTCCTCTTTGGCGCCGGTGTATTCGTTCTCCAGCACCGCCACCAGCTTGTCGCCTTCGCGGTAGACCTTTTCCAGCATCATGTCGCCGGTCATGATCACTTCTTTCGGGTACATGCTGCGGTAGTAGGTCGGGAACGATGTACCGCCGATGGCCACACCCGGCTTGATGTCGTCGGTGACGATCTCGACCTGGCTGCCCTTGTCAGCGAGGAAGTCGGCGACCGACATCCCGGTAAACTCGCAAATGGTGTCGTAGACCAGCACGTTCTTGCCTGGCGCGACCTTGCCGTCGAGCACGTCCCAGCTGCTGACCACCAAGCCTTCGGCGGCGCCCCAGTGTTCGTTCTGCTCAAGGAACGGATGCCCACCGACCGCCAGCACCACCACGTCCGGACGCAGATCCATAATGGTTGCCGCATCGGCCGCAGTGCCCAGACGCAGGTCGACTTTCAGCCGCGCCAGCTCCAGCTGGAACCAACGGGTGATGCCGGCGATCTGGTCCCGTTGCGGCGCTTTCGACGCTGTAGTGATCTGCCCGCCGATGAATTCTTTCTTCTCGAACAGGGTCACGTCGTGGCCACGCTCGGCAGAAACCCGTGCTGCTTCCATCCCGGCCGGACCGGCACCAACGATCACCACTTTGCGTTTGACGCCTGTGGACTTCTCGATGATGTGCGGCACGCCCATGTATTCACGGGAGGTCGCGGCGTTCTGGATGCACAGCACGTCCAGACCTTGATACTGACGATCGATGCAGTAGTTGGCGCCGACGCACTGCTTGATCTGGTCGATCTGGCCCATCTTGATCTTGGCGATCAGGTGCGGGTCGGCGATGTGCGCGCGGGTCATGCCGACCATGTCGACATAACCGCCTTCAAGGATGCGCGTGGCCTGGTTCGGGTCTTTGATGTTCTGTGCGTGCAGCACCGGAACCTTGACCACTTCCTTGATTCCGGCCGCCAGATGCAGGAACGGCTCCGGCGGATAACTCATGTTCGGAATCACGTTGGCCAGGGTGTTATGGGTGTCGCAACCCGAGCCGACGACGCCGATGAAATCGAGCATGCCGGTGTCGTCGTAATACTTGGCGATCTGCTTCATGTCCTCGTGGGACAGACCGTCCGGGTGGAACTCGTCACCGCAGATACGCATGCCGACGCAGAAATCGTCACCGACCTCGGCGCGCACGGCTTTCAGCACTTCCAGGCCGAATTTCATCCGGCCTTCGAAGCTGCCACCCCATTCATCGGTGCGCTTGTTGACGCGCGGGCTCCAGAACTGGTCGATCATGTGCTGGTGTACGGCCGACAGCTCGACGCCGTCCAGGCCACCGGCCTTGGCGCGACGCGCCGCTTGCGCGTAGTTGCCGATCACCCGCCAGATTTCTTCCGGCTCGATGGTCTTGCAGGTGGCGCGGTGCACCGGTTCACGGATACCCGACGGCGACATCAGGGTCGGCCAGTGGAAACCATCCCAACGCGAGCGTCGGCCCATGTGGGTAATCTGGATCATGATCTTGGCGCCGTGCTTGTGCATGGCGTCGGCCAGATTCTGGAAGTGCGGAATGATCCGGTCGGTGGACAGGTTGACCGAACTCCACCATTGCTGCGGACTGTCGATGGCGACCACCGACGAACCGCCGCAGATCGCCAGGCCAATGCCGCCCTTGGCTTTCTCTTCGTAGTATTTGACGTAGCGCTCGGTGGTCATGCCACCGTCAGTCGCGTAGACCTCAGCGTGCGCGGTGCTGAGCACGCGGTTGCGGATGGTCAGTTTGCCGATCTGGATCGGCTGGAACATTGCTTCGAAAGCCATGGCGGGTTCCTCGACTTACAACGGCTTGACGGTGAACAGGCCGTCGTCGTGGCCTTCTTCGGAGCCACCGTAGACTTGCTCGGCAACGGTGCGAATTTTGCTGCCGCGCGCCTCAAGAATCTGATCCATGGCGCCGGCAAACCAGCCAGTGAACATGTAATCGACCTTGCGCCCGACCTTGCCGTACACATAGACGAATGCCGAGTGTTCGAGCTTGACGCTGGCGGTACCTTTGTCGAGGTCGATGTCCTGGATCTTGAACAGGCCCCAACCGCGTTGCGACAGGCGCTTCATGTAGTGCTCGAACACCGCGACGCCTTCCAGGCCGTGGCATTCGGCTTCTTTTTCACACCAGTGCCAGGCCGACTTGTAGCCAGCCTTGTAGAGGATCTCGGCGTAGGCTTCGGCGCCCAGCACTTCCTCGATGCCCATGTGGTTGTTGACGAAGAAGTGACGCGGCACGTAGAGCATCGGCAGGGCGTCGGAGGTCCAGACACCGGTCTCGCTGTCGACTTCGATTGGCAATTGCGGGGCGATCTTGGCCATGGAAACTTAACTCCAGAAAAATTTAGATTCAGTGTTGGCCGCAGCCCTCACCCCAGCCCTCTCCCCGAGGGAGAGGGGGCAGATCGGCGGCGGTCTTGAGTAAGCGTTACTCGCCCCAGACGTCTTTGAGGACGTTGACCCAGTTCTCGCCCATGATCTTGCGCACCACACGCTCGGAGTGGCCGCGCTTGAGCAGGGTTTCGGTCAGATTCGGGAACTCGCCGACGGTGCGGATGCCCAGCGGGTTGATGATCTTGCCGAAGCTGGTCAGACGACGGGCGTAGCCCTTGTCGTGGGTCAGGTATTCGAAGAAGTCCTGGCCGTGACCCTGGGTGAAGTCGGTGCCGATGCCGATGGCGTCTTCGCCGACGATGTTCATGGTGTATTCGATGGCTTCGGCGTAATCGTCGATGGTCGAATCGATGCCCTTGGCGAGGAACGGCGCGAACATGGTCACGCCGACAAAACCGCCGTGGTCAGCAATGAACTTCAGTTCAGCATCGGACTTGTTGCGTGGGTGCTCTTTCAGACCCGACGGCAGGCAGTGGGAATAGCAGACCGGTTTTTTCGATTCGAGGATGACTTCTTCGGACGTCTTGGAGCCGACGTGGGACAGGTCGCACATGACGCCGACGCGGTTCATCTCGGCGACGATTTCGCGACCGAAGCCCGACAGGCCGCCGTCACGCTCGTAGCAACCGGTGCCGACCAGGTTCTGGGTGTTGTAGCACATCTGCACGATGCCGACGCCGAGCTGCTTGAACACCTCGACATAGCCGATCTGGTCTTCAAACGCGTGGGCATTCTGGAAGCCGAAAAGGATGCCGGTCTTGCCCTGCTCCTTGGCACGACGGATGTCGGCGGTGGTGCGCACCGGCATCACCAGGTCACTGTTTTCGCGGATCAGCTTCTGGCTGGCGGCAATATTGTTCACGGTCGCCTGAAAGCCTTCCCACACCGACACAGTGCAGTTGGCCGCCGTCAGACCGCCCTTGCGCATGTCTTCGAACAGCTCGCGGTTCCATTTGGCAATGATCAGACCGTCGATAACGATGCTGTCGGCGTGTAATTCGGCTGGGCTCATCAGGCGTCCCCTTATTGGCGATTCATGCGCCGAATCGTCTGCCGGCGCTTTGGGGCCAGCATATGCCTCGGTGCCGGGGCGACCGGGTGCAAAAACGACAGGGGAATTGCCGAAAGCGTCAATCCGCGACAAAGGGTCGCCAGGCGTCCCGATCAGCTACCTGTTCAAGCCCGCCAGCTTGAGCCAGAATCTGGCGCATCTTGGATACACCACTGGATTAGAGCGGCGACAACCATGAAATCGATCTTCCTGGCCCTGGCACTGATTGCGACCGGCGTACACGCCGCCGAAGAGACCGACAACAACCCGTGCGACGCGGTGGAAAACGACGTCCAGACCCTGGAATGCTCGACCTACAGCCGCAGCACCGCCGAAGACCTGCTCAAGGACAATTACGCCAGCCTCAACGAGCGCATGCAGGCCACATACGGCAAAAACGCCGCGCAACTGGCCGACATCACCGCCAAACTGAAAACCGCCCAGCAACAATGGCTGAAAACCCGCGACGCCGATTGCGCCGTGGAAGCCTTCCCGGCCACCGAAGGCAGCAAAGCGTTCAAGATTGCGCAGAATGACTGTGTGGCACGGATGAGTGACGAACGGTCGGAGTTTTTGGAGTCGATTGGGCAGGAATGATCCTGAATGTTCCGCTGAAAGCTGGAACTGCCTCCAGCTTTCAGCCGCACTATCCCCTCTTCCTACAAAGTACTCCGACCTCGCCTACACAAATTTCTTGAACGCCCGAAGCTGCGGGCCTTTCACGCAACATGCTGTCAACGATTGTTGATTGGCCTCCGAAGAAGCATAAGCAAAGATTCGCGAATCTTATAAAAGACTTATATTCTTCCATGAACAGCATCCACTGGACGCGAAAGGCCGTTAAGCAACTCTTGAAATTGCACACCGTTCATCAGGGACAGGTTAGAGATGCCGTCACGGCGCTTGCCGACATGCCTGATGTTGGCAATGTCAAAGCACTGATTGGCCATGACTATGCCTACCGCCTGCGCGTTGGCAATTATCGAGTCATGTTCGACTGGGAAGGCGCAATCAAAGTGGTCAGTATTCAAGAGGTCAAAAAACGCGATGAACGCACCTACTGACATCCAAATCATCAATGATGCCGAAGGCAACCCCGCCTTCGTAGTCATTCCCTACGCTCAATACGTTGCGCAGAAATTGCAGCCCGATCTGATCCCGCATGAGGTGGTCAGTCGAATGGTCGACGGGGCGACACCGATCCGTGCCTGGCGCGAACACCTGAACCTGACTCAGGAAGAAGTGGCGAAACGTCTGGGAATTTCCCAGCCGGCGTTCGCTCAACAGGAGACGGTAGCGAAGCCACGCAAGGCAACCCGCGAGAAAATTGCAGCGGCGTTCGGCATCACCGCCAATCAGCTTGAGTTGTAGGCTGCCCTCTTTATTCAAAGGAATTCCCATGAACATCTGCGGCATCGAAATCAAAGGCAGCGAAGCGATCATCGCCGTGGCCTCCCTTGACGGGGCAACGCTGAGCCATGTGGCGCTCAACACCAAGAAAATCGCCCTCGACGATGATGACGAGGCAGCCAACGTCAAACGCTTCGCGGCGCAGGTCGCTTCGTTTGTGCGCGAGCATTCGATTGATCGGATTGCGATCAAGAAGCGCAGCAAGAAGGGCGAGTTTGCCGGTGGGCCGACCACGTTCAAGATCGAGGGGGTGTTTCAGTTGCTGGATGGGTGTGAGGTGACGCTATTGTCGCCGCAGACGATCAATGCGCAGGCCAAGAAGCACAATTTCGAGCTGCCGGGGACGTTGAACAAGTATCAGCATGAGGCTTACAAGGCGGCGTGTTCGGCGTTGGTGAAGAAGTAACCTTTTCTTCAGACACTGAAGATCAAAAATGTGGGAGCGGGCTTGCTCGCGAATGCGGTGGATCAGTCAACTCATGTTTCGACTGACACTCCGCTTTCGCGAGCAAGCC
>NZ_JASCPO010000380.1:0-3379 GCF_029960145.1 Pseudomonas sp. PS01299
CCGACGAAACGATACTCCCCGACACCAACAACCCACCCGCATTACCCAGGCCAACCGCTGCTCCGAATGCCGGCACCTGAATCAGGCCGATCAACAACCCCAGGACCATGCCCAGCGACAGCGTGAGCAAATCAGTCGCGGTACTCGGACGCCCCGCTTTGCCCAACAAGGCAGTCGCCTTGTCGATGGCACTGCGAAGGCCGATCAGGTGGATTAAATCCAGGCGTTGCAAGCGGGTTTCCAGCCCCACGGGAATCGGCGCCCCGCCCCGTTCAATCCCCACCAACTGCACTTGCCCGGCAATCGGCGACTGGCTGAATTCCTTGAGTGCCTTGCCCACGGCATCCTTGTGGGTAACCAGAATCATCGCCTCATCCAGCGGTATATTCAGCGCCCGTGCATCCGGCACTTCTGGCCCGATCAGGCCCATGTGGTCGGTCAGCGCGTCTAGGCTGCCTCCCAGTGCAATCACATCGCCCAGTTGCAACACCAAAGTCGGGGCGGCCCCCAACAATTCGTCGCCCCGCTCGACGTTTTCGATCTGGTACAGAGCATATCGCTCGCGGAATTGCGCTATGCTTTTCCCCACCAAGTCAGGGTTCACCAGGCGATAAGCCCGCAGATCAAACGGCCGATAACCGCTGAGTCCGGCGTCGTCGACGTTCGGCACGCCGTGCTCTACTTCATATTGCTTGGCCGCCTTGCGCGCATCCATGCCCCACCAGCGCGGGAGGTATTTGCAGATCAAAATGATCCCGACCGTGCCCCAGATATAGGTGATACCGTAGGACAGCGCGATCATCGCCGTGGCCGCTGCCGCGGTGGTGCCCGGCGGCAGAGGTACCACGCCTGAGGTAATTGCCTGTTCGGCAGAGCCAATGGCCGCCGACATGGTTTGCGAACCGGCAAGAATCCCGCCCGCCGCACCTACCGGCAGCGATAACAGGCGCACACCCAGCACCACGATGCCCAGCCCAAGAAACGAGGACAGAATCGCCAGGAAGGTGAACTTCAGACCATCCCCCTTGAGACTGTTAATGAACGAAGGCCCCACACGCAGCCCGACGCCGTACATGAACAGGTAATAAAACAGGCTCTTGGTGAAGTTATCGAGTTCGAAATGCACACCGTAATACGACGCCCAGGTCGCAATCGCGCAGCCGATGACGATGGCACCGGCCACCGCGCCCAGGCCGTAGCCCTTGATGGTGCCGCGCCCAACCCAGACAGACAGGCCAACTACCAAGAACAGCAGTATGTAAGGGTTGTCGTGCAAGAAATTAAAGAAGGCAGTCACGATGATTCGTACCTGGCGATGCAACGCTAAAGGTACCGGGCCTCAAGGCCCGGTGAGTATTCAGTGCGTTTAGTTGAGGTTCGGGGTGTCGGCCGGGATGACCGGGACGGCGATGGCTCCATGGCTGAAGCTTGGGCCCGCGTCGGAATGCTCTACCGGGTTTTTCTGCAAGTAGGCGATGGCCTTGCGCAGGTCCTCCAGTAGCAA
Source organism: Pseudomonas sp. PS01299 (assembly GCF_029960145.1). Classification (NCBI taxonomy): domain Bacteria; kingdom Pseudomonadati; phylum Pseudomonadota; class Gammaproteobacteria; order Pseudomonadales; family Pseudomonadaceae; genus Pseudomonas; species Pseudomonas sp. PS01299. Next base: position 1,505 of record NZ_JASCPO010000380.1, read on the forward strand.
CGCCACCAGGTCACGACTCACGCCATGCCGTACCAGGATGCGCTGCACCACGATGTTCTGACGATCGGACGGCAACGGGTAAGACGCAATCTGCCAACCGCGCATGCGTACACGCTCCGACAGGTCATAGAGGCTGAAGCCGTGATCTACATCGTCCTTGAGCTTGTAGCAAACCGCCGGCAGACCGTCATTGCCGTCGTACACCAGTTCCAGCGGGGCGAACTTGGTGATTTCCGACGCCAGCCACTGAGCCGTATCGGAACACGCTTGTTGAATACGGGTGTAGCCGTCACGACCGAGCCGCAGGAAGTTGTAGTACTGGGCGATGATTTCACCGCCGGGGCGGCTGAAGTTCAGGGCAAAGGTCGCCATGTTGCCGCCCAGGTAGTCGACGTAGAAGATCAGCTCTTCCGGCAGGTCTTCGGTGGAGCGCCAGATCACCCAGCCCACGCCGAGCGGCGCCAGACCGTACTTGTGGCCGGAAGCGTTGATCGACTTGACGCGCTCAATCACAAAGTCCCATTGCAGCTCTTGCTGGATGAACGGAGCGATAAACCCGCCGCTCGCCGCGTCGACATGAATCGGAATATCCAGGCCAAGATCGCGTTGCATCGAGTCCAGCTCGGCCGCCAGGGCGGCGACCGGTTCGTAGATCCCGGTAAAGGTCACGCCCAGGGTCGCGACGACACCAATGGTGTTTTCGTCGCAATATTCCCGCAGGTCGGCCGGGCGCAGGCCCAACGCGTCGCCGCGCAACGGCACTTCGCGAATTTCCACATCGAAATAGCGAGCAAATTTTTTCCAGCAGATCTGCACCGGGCCGCACACGAAATTCGGTTTGTCGGTGGGCAGCCCCGCCGCTTCCCGGCGCTTCTTCCAACTCCACTTGAGGGCCAGGCCGCCGAGCATCGCCGCTTCGCTGGAGCCCGTGGTGGAACAGCCAACGGTTTGCCAGGACTTCGGCGCGTGCCATAGGTCGGCAATGATGTGCACGCAACGGTTTTCAATCTCGGCCGTCTGCGGGTACTCGTCCTTGTCGATCATGTTCTTGTCGAGGGCGTCGGCCATCAACTGCTGCACTTCGGGCTCGACCCAGGTGGTGCAGAAAGTCGCCAGGTTTTGCCGGGAATTGCCGTCCAGCAGCAGTTCGTCGCGCACCAGGTTGTAGGCGACAAACGGCGTGGTCGAGTGATCCGGGAGGCGATATTTGGGCAGCTTGTGCTGGGCGGAGCCACTCGAATAAACGTCTTCGATGGCTGGATTTTGCGTCTCTACCGTTTTGTGAAGTGCCATAACGTCCTACCTTTGACAAAGGAAATCTCTTAGACGTTGATCAAGACAGGTGCTGATCAGCTTGCGTCAGGAAAAATCTATGGGATAGAAAATCAACCATTTTTTTGAACTCGTATTAGCCATCAAGCCATGGATCAACTTAAGCCAAAATCGATAACTACATTCGACGCGACATTCAATACTTTATTTATGGCCGGAAGAGGCTGGCGTTCGATATCCACTTTAACGTTGCCTTCGGCGGCGAAGGTCAGGACCTCAGCCATGTCATCGCTGTTACTCTAAAACGAATTCTGTACTGCGTCTGCGTACTACAATCGCATTTAATTATCAAGATTTTATCAAGACTCTATCAAGCTATCATCAAGACTCCCGATATTCATAAGCTTGGGCGATGAATATAAAAAATCGTCGTGTAAATAAAAAAAGCCTTTTACATGAACATTCACGCGGCGCACCTAGGGAATCTCCGAACAAGCCTTCAGTTATGCGAGAATCCCCGCAACACCTGATCCGAGCCGCCCATGAGCCAGATGAGCTTTTCCGACTTTGAGTACGCCGGCAAGCGCAAGCAAACCCGCCGAG
>NZ_JASCPO010000381.1:0-3378 GCF_029960145.1 Pseudomonas sp. PS01299
CGCGAAGGCGGTGTGTCATTCAACATAAACAGTGACTGACACACCGCCTTCGCGAGCAAGCCCGCTCCCACAAGGGGATTTGCGGGGTTACCGAGATCCTCAGTGGGCGCCGGCGGCTTTGTTGAGGTCGCTTTCAGCCCATTCGGTGTAGACGCAGGCATCCGCCGTGGCCCAGCGCACTCGCACCGGATCGCCAGCCTTGAGCGGCATGCCCGCCGCCGACAGCGCTTTAACCGTCATCGAAGTCCCGCCCGACGTCACCACGCTGCACGTCTGGCTTTCGCCAAGAAACAGCACCTCCACGACCTTGGCCGACACCTCATTCCAACCCGCTGCCAGCGGCTCCTCGCTCGCCTGCTGCACGCTCAGCGCCACAGCTTTTTCCGGCCGCACCATCAGCAGCACATCCTGCTCGGTGTGCAAGCCGGCAGTCAGTCGAATCGACAACGACTGCCCCTCGAAACTCGCCGCCGCGTTGCCCTGGGCCTTGAGCTTGAGGAAGTTCGAGTTGCCGAGGAACGACGCGACAAACGCATTCGGCGGATTCTGATACAGGTCATAACCGCTGCCCAAACCAACAATCTTGCCGTGACTGAAAATCGCGATGCGCTGCGACAGGCGCATGGCTTCTTCCTGATCGTGGGTGACGTAGACGATGGTGATGCCTAGGCGCCGATGCAATTGGCGCAGTTCATCCTGCAGGTCTTCACGCAGTTTTTTGTCCAGCGCACCGAGCGGTTCGTCCATCAGCAGAATGCGTGGCTCGTAGACCAGCGCCCGGGCGATGGCGACGCGTTGCTGCTGGCCGCCAGAGAGTTGCGAAGGGCGGCGATGGGCGAATTGTTCGAGCTGCACCAGTTTCAACATCGCATCGACACGCTTGTCACGTTCGGTGGCGGCGAGTTTGCGGATCGCCAGCGGGAAGGCGATGTTGTCGCGCACCGACAGATGCGGGAACAGCGAATAGCGCTGGAACACCATGCCGATGTCGCGCTTGTGCGGCGGCACGTTGACCAGCGACTGACCGTTGACCAGGATCTCGCCGCTGCTCGGGGTTTCGAACCCGGCGAGCATCGACAGCGTGGTGCTTTTGCCCGAGCCGCTGGAACCGAGGAAGGTCAGGAACTCGCCGTCCTTGATGTCCAGCGAGATGTTGTCGACGGCGGCAAAGTCGCCGTAGTGCTTGTTCAGATTGCGCAGGCTGACCAGGGGTTTGTCGTTCTGCTGGGATGCGTCTTTGATCACGGCACTCATGTCGTACTCCTGGGCGCTCAGGCGCTGATTTCGTTGCGCCGGCGCAGCGCGGCGGCGATCACCATGACCAATACCGACAGGCCGATCAGCAGCGTCGAAGCGACGGCGATCACCGGGGTCAGGTCCTGGCGCAAAGTGGTCCACATTTTTACGGGAAGGGTTTGCAGGGTCGGGCTGGCCATCATCACGCTGAGCACCACTTCGTCCCACGAAACCAGAAAGGCGAAGAGGGCGCCGGCGACCATGCCCGGACGGATCGCCGGGAACGTCACCTTGAACACCGCTTGCAGGCGTGAGGCGCCGCAGATCACCGCCGCGTCTTCAATCGACTGATCGAACAGCTTCAGCGAGTTGATGATCGAGATGATGGTGAACGGCAGCGCGACGATCACATGGCTGACCACGAAGGCAAACAGGGTCCCGGTGTAACCGAGCTTGAGAAATAGCGCGTACACCGCCACCGCGATGATCACCAGCGGCACGATCATCGGCAGGGTGAACAGGCCGTAGAGCATTTCCCGACCGGGGAAGCGCCCGCGCACCAGAGCAAACGCGGTTGGCAGACCGAGGGCCACGGCGCAAATCGTGGTCAGCACGGCAACCTTGAGGCTGGCCGCCGCAGCGTTCATCCAGTCGGCGTTGGAGAAGAACTGGCCGTACCATTTCAGCGTCCAGCCCGGCGGTGGGAACACCAGCCACTGCGACGAGCCGAACGACAGCAGGACGATGAACACGATCGGCAACAGCAGGAACAAACCGATCAGTCCGGTGGTTGCATACAAGCCGAAACGCATCCGGCGGCTCATGGCATTGGGAGTCAGGAGCATCTCGGCTTACCTCGCGTTGCTGGCGCCAACCGGGGATTCCGGCTGAAGCTTCAGGTAGAAGTAGAACAGCACCAGCGTGATCGCGATCAGCAACGCGGCGCCGGCACTGGCCAGGCCCCAGTTGAGGAACGATTGCACCTGCTGAATGATGAACTCCGGCAGCATCATGTTCTGCGCCCCGCCGAGCAGCGCCGGGGTGACGTAGTAACCGAGCGACATCACGAACACCATCAACCCGCCGGATGCCAGACCCGGCCGGCACAGCGGCAGGAACACCCGGAAGAAGTTGGTCCACGGGCTGGCGCCGCAGATCGAACCGGCCTGCAGGATCATCGGGTCGATGGCCTGCATGGTCGCCTGCAACGGCAGGACGATGAACGGGATCATGATGTAGCTCATGCCGATCACCACACCGGTCAGGTTGTGCACCATTTCCAGCGGCTGATCGATGATCCCCAGCGCCATCAGCGCCTTGTTGATCACGCCCGAGGCTTGCAGCAACACCAGCCACGAATAGGTGCGGGCGAGCAGGCTGGTCCACATCGACAGCAGCACGATGTTGAGAATCCAGCGGCCCCAGCCGCGCGGTACCAGGGTGATCGCCCAGGCCAGCGGAAAACCCAGCAACAGGCTGAAAATCGTCACCAGTCCGGCCACCGAAAAGGTGTTGAGCAGCACCCGTGCATACGCCGAGTTGGCGAACAGTTGTTCATAGTTGCCAAGGCCCGGGGTCGGTTCCAATACGCCGCGCAACAGCAGGCCAATCAACGGCGCGAGAAAGAACAGGCCGAGGAACAGCAGTGCCGGAACCAGGTTGCCGGCACCTTTCCAGCGTTGTCTGAAGGTGGGGGTCGAGCCGGCAGCGCCGGTGGCGCTCCCGGTCACCGTTGCAGGACGAGGCGCAGCAGCCGCCATTTTCATTTGACCAGCCATTCGTTCCACCGTGTCGCGATGGCTTGACCGTTCTTGGCCCAGTACGCGAAATCAAGAGTGATCTGATCCTTGGCATAGGCCGTCGGCAGGTTCGGGGCCAGCACCGAGTCCAGGCGCGCCACACTGTCGACGTTGACCGGGGCGTAGGCGGTCAGGTTGGAGAAGTCGGCCTGGCCTTTGGCACTGCTGGCGTTGGCCAGAAACTTCATCGCCGCGTCCTTGTTTTTCGAACCCTTTGGAATCACCAGAATGTCGGCCATGACCAGGTTCTGTTTCCAGCTCACACCCACCGGCGCGCCGTCTTCCTGCAGAGCGTGAATGCGGCCGTTCCAGAACTGACCCATGCACGCTTCGCCGGAGGCCA
>NZ_JASCPO010000382.1:0-3377 GCF_029960145.1 Pseudomonas sp. PS01299
GCTCCCGCTGGGGTGCGAAGCGGCCCGAAAAACAGTGGGCTCAGCATTTTTACCAGCGCTGCGCACTGGAGCGGGAGCAAGCTCCCTCGCCACAGAATCTCAACAGTCCTCAGGCCAGCAGTTTTTCCAGCTGCGCCGTGGTATCGACCGCGCCCATGGTGCGGGCCGCGTCCAGCGCGGTGACGCCATTGGCATCCTTGGCTTGCGGGTCGGCGCCCTTACTGATCAGGTAATCAACGATTTCAACACGGTTGAACATCGCCGCCATCATCAGCGCGGTGCGGCCATCGAACGACGAGCCTTCGATCTCGGCGCCCGCTTCCACCAGTGCCTTGACCACCGCCAGATCGCCCTTGAACGCGGCGCCGGCAATCGGGCTCTGACCGTTGCCGTTACGCATTTCCGGGTCGGCCTTGTGCTTGAGCAGCACCTGCACAGCGTCGACGTGGCCATAGTAACTGGCGAGCATCAGCAGGGTGTCGCCCTTGCTGTTTTTCAGGTTCACCGGCAAACCGGCGCTGATCAGCCGATCGAGCATCAGCGCATCACCGTCGCGTGCCTTGTTGAAAACCTGCTCGGTGAATTCGGCAGCTTCTTCAGGGGTCATCTGGCGGCTTTGGTCAGACATGGGGTAACTCCACTTCGGTTGATCGCAAAGCCGACAGTTTCCCGAGCGCGACGATAGCTGTCACCCCCTTTTTCTCAAGTCAGGCTATAGCCAATCTCAATAGCGATATTTGCCCTGATGAATATCGGCCAGAATTTCGTCCGTCACTTGCACGTAAGTCTGGGTGCCAGGCAGCCACGCGTAGATCGGGTCGTCGCCCGTCTGGCCGGGGTCGAAACCCTCGTTTTTCAGCCGGGTCTTCTGGTATTTGAAGGTCCCGGTGGTTTCCATTTTCACCTTCACCCGCAGGAACAGCGGCACCGCGTAGGCCGGCATGCGCTGGCGGGCGAATGCGAGCAATTCGGCGAAATCCAGGGTCGCCAGTGACTCGGCGGGCGTGATTGCCGCCATGCCGGCGCGACCGTTGGTGTTGCGCACTTCGACGCCGTAGGCGACGGCCTCAGAGATATGCGGATGCTGCAGCAGCAGGTTTTCCACTTCAGTGGTCGAGACGTTTTCGCCCTTCCAGCGATAGGTGTCGCCGAGCCGATCGACGAATTGTGCATGGCCAAAACCGATATTGCGCAGCAGGTCGCCGGTGTTGAAGAAGCGGTCGCCCTTGCTGAACACATCGTGCAACACCACCTTGGCGGTTTTCTGCGGATCGGTGTAACCGTCCAGCGGGGCTTTTTCGTCGATCCGTGCCAGCAGCAAGCCCTGTTCGCCCTTGCCGACCTTGCGCATGAAGCCGTCGGCGCTGCGCAACGGCTGCCCGCTGTCGTGGTCGTACGCCACCAGCTCCCAGGCCATCAGCGAGAAACCGATGGTGTTGTCGAAGTTGAGGATATTGCTGAAGCCGATATTGCCGTCGCTCGCCGCGTACAGCTCGCAGATGTGCTCGACGGCAAACCGGGTTTTGAACTCGGCCCAGGCGCCGGGACGCAAGCCGTTGCCGATCATCTTGCGCACCGCGTGACGGCTGTCATCGGCGCTGGGCGGTTGATCGACCAGATAGCGGCACAATTCGCCGACATAGCCGAGGGTGGTCGCGTTGTAGCGACGCACGTCCGGCCAGAACTGACTGGCGCTGAACTTGCGACGGATCGCGAACCCGGAAGCGCCGTTGATCGCCGAGCCCCAGCACACGCAGAGGCCGGTGGCGTGGTACAGCGGCAAGGTGCAATAGACGACATCGTTGGGGCACATGTTCAGGGCAATCAGGCCGAAGCTGGCGGAGCTGCGCATCCAGCGCCCGTGCTTGAACACGCCGGCCTTGGGCAGGCCGGTGGTGCCGGAGGTGTAGATGTAAAAGCACGGATCGTTGAAGAACACTTCACCGCTGCTGGGCGGGTTTTCAGCGCAGGCGTCAGTACTGGCGCTGATCAGATTGACGTAGCCCTCGGGCGCAATGCCCGGGTGGCTATAGGTGTCACGGTCGGCGATAAACCAGGTGCGCTGCGCCGGGATCGACACCTGCTCGCGGATCGCGGCAAACGCCGGCTGCAATTCCTCACCGAGGACAATCGCCACCGGCGCCACCAGATTTACGCTGTGAATCAGTGTGTCGCGGGTTTGCGAAGTATTGAGCAGCGCACTGACCGCGCCGAGTTTGGCCAGCGCCAGAATGGTCACCAGCAGCTCGGGACGATTTTCGATGAACACCGCGACCACGTCGCCCTTGCCGATGCCCTGCGCGCTCAGATAGTGGGCGATGCGGTTGGCCCACTGGTTGACCTGCGCATAGGTCAGCAAGACGTCGTCCTGCAAGATCGCCTGCCCCTCTGGATTGCGCAGCGTTGCTTGCTCGAAGGTCCAGCCGAGGCCACACGTTTGGGTCGGATCCGTGACGTTGGCGACTTTCATGCCCTTGACCACCCGCGGGATGGCTTTGGCGATCGTCGGCAGTTTGCGGAGCATCATGCTCCAGGTAATCGTGTCGCTCGACGCGTGACGCATGGCAGCTCCCCGGTCGGCCTGGTCGGCCAGTTTTTTATTGTTCGGGCTGTGGGCATGACCTGCGTTGTGGGCAAGGTCGAGATCGAAAATACGTCAGCGCTTCTCGGCCTGTACACGCGGTTTTTGCAATGTTTTGTATCCGCCCTGTCACGCCTGGCGGCGGTGATTACGACTTTGCCGTTTGGTTCCGTTCAACTCATGAGAATCCCGCAAAATGCAGGATGCACGATGGCCATTCATGCAGATTGCACGACGAATGCAAATTTCACGATTTTTAACTTATTGATTTATAAGCATTTTTATTTTTTCGTGTGCTGGCACAATCGCTGCAACCTCCTCTGCATGCTTGCCATTCAAGTGCATACGGAGCTGAAAGACATGAGCCTGATCCAAGAAAAATTTACCTCGCTGTTCTCCAACTTCAACGTCACCACTGCGCCACGTCCCGATGGCGGGATCCTGCTGACGCTGCGCAGTAGTGAAGGCAAAGTATTCAAGCGCGCCCTGACGTATCAGCAAATGCACAACGCCGACCAACTGTCGTGGGCGATCAGCGCGATCCGTCGTGACCTGGCGGAAGAAGCCAGTGAGCTGCCGCAGATTGCGATGCTGCAAAGCCAGCAGCGCTTTGCTCTGCCGACGTATCACTCGCTGTAATTGATTCGAAGCTTTAAACAGCTTTAAACAAACACAGGCCGGGCAGCTTTCACTGTCCGGCCTGTGTTTTTGGCTGATGCAAAACTCCGTGTGGGAGCGGGCTTGCTCGCGAAAGCGGTGTGTCAGTCAAAAATATTTGGCTGACACACCGCTTTCG
>NZ_JASCPO010000383.1:0-3320 GCF_029960145.1 Pseudomonas sp. PS01299
GCTCGCGAAAGCGGTCTATCAGTCGCCATCAATGTCGAATGGGCTGCCGCCTTCGCGAGCAAGCCCGCTCCCACAATGGGAAATGGGTGAAGCCCTGATATCAGCTGCGATCGCGCGGAATCAGGCTCTGCAACTGCTGTGCGAGAAAGTCCGCATCAAACACGAAGGTGTCCGGATCCTTCAGGCCATTGGTCTTGCGCCATTGCCACTCGCCGTTCGGCAGCCCGACCAGCGAAATGCTGCCGTAACGCGCCGCCGTCAGGCCCATCACCGCCAGGGAAATCTGCCCGGCGCTGCCCATCACGTCTGGCACGAACTCCACCGCTTTGCCGGCGATCACGATGCTCAGTTTCTCGGTCTTGAAGGTCGAGGTTTCCACCGGCGTGCTCGGCCCGAATGCGACGTAAGCCTCGCGGCTCACCTCCAGCAGGTTCGGTGCCTGCACCGGTTCCAGCCATTGCTGGATCTGGCCGAACAGCTCGGTGATGCGGCTGGCCCACGCCTGTGACTGCGTTTCGAACAATTGCTTCTTGTGCGCTTCACTCTCGGCATAGTGACGAAGCATTTCGCCCAGTTGTTGTACGTCGTTCATCGGTACGTTCCTCGGGGAGAGCCTGCGATAGTCGATAGTGACAGATCGAGGCGCCGGCGTACGTTAAACCTCGATCGCCGGCACCGGGACACTTGGCAACAGGATCAACGGTACAGTTGCTTTGTACTGGCATCCGTCATTGAACCGATGGACACTCGGCCGGAGCCCGACTTTTCCAATACGGGCCATTGTTCGAGGAGTTTCAATGCGCACCATCGGCCTGATCGGCGGCATGAGCTGGGAATCCAGCGCGGAATATTATCGTCTCATCAATCAACAGGTTCGTGACCGGCTCGGCTCGCTGCGCTCGGCGCAAATCCTGATGTACAGCGTCGACTTCGGCCCGGTCGAACAGGCCCAGCACGCCGGGCGCTGGGACGACGCAGCGGCGATTCTGGTGGATGCCGCGCGCAGGCTCGAGGCCGGCGGCGCCGAATGCGTGGTGCTGTGTACCAACACCATGCACAAGGTAGCGGCGCAGATTCAGGCAGCGATCAGCATTCCGTTCCTGCACATCGCCGAACCGGCGGCGCAGGCAGCATTGGCCATCGATGCGCGCACGGTCGGTCTGCTCGGCACGGCGTTCACCATGGAGCAGGATTTTCTCAAGCAGCGCCTGATTGCGCAGGGTCTGACGGTACTGGTGCCGGACGACGCCGAGCGCAAGGACGTGCACCGGATCATCTACGACGAACTGTGCGTCGGGGTGATCAGTGACGAATCACGCAAAATCTATCAACGGGTGATCGAAGCGCTGACCGCGCGCGGCGCCCAGGCGATCATCCTCGGCTGCACGGAAATCGGCCTGCTGGTCAAACCCGAACACAGCGCCCTGCCCCTGCTCGACACCACCGAGCTGCATGCGCAGTCGGCGGTGGCGTTCGCTCTGGGCAACTGACTCCCACAGGATTTTTTGGCTTATCGACGACGCAGACGGGCCATGCTCAGGGTGTCGACCCATTGCCCGTCGCGCACGGCGTAGTCACGAAACAGGCCTTCGTTCTCGAAGCCGAACTTGCGGTACAGACCGATAGCCGCCTCGTTGTCGGCGTACACCGAGAGTTCGACCCGGTGCAGGTTCATCCAGTTGTCGGCGACGTCCAGCGCCGCCGCCAGCAGTTTCGACCCGACACCCTTGCCCTGCCAGGCCACGGCGACCGCCATACCGACACTGCCGGCGTGCGCGCGGCGAATCCGCGAATAGTTTTCCAGCCCGAGATGACCGACCACCGCGCCCTGATGCAGCGCCACCAGTTTGACCATCCGCTCGTTCTCCGCCAGCAGCCGTTGGCGCCAGATCTCGGTGGACTGAAACGGCATCTGCAACACCTGCCGGGTCACGGCCGGATCGTTGTACAGCGCGGTAACGGCCTCGATATGGGATTCGTTGAAGCGTTCGAGGGTGATGGCGGGGTTGTGGTCGGGCATGGCGGATCCTTCCTGGATCGATGTGTGGCCGCTTACTCTAAACCGTTGAGCGTCTGGCTGGCGAATATCAAAATGTGGGAGCGGGCTTGCTCGCGAAAGCGGTCTGAAATTCAACATCTCTGTCACCTGACACACCGCCTTCGCGAGCAAGCTCGCTCCCACAGGGGATTGGGGGTGTTGGAAGGATTGGTCAGGTCTGAAACCACTCCTGGCGCTCATTGAAGGTGTGCTGGATCAGCTCGACCAGGGTTTGCACCTCGGCGACGTTCAGGGAATCAGCGTTGACCGCCAGCCATGCCTGCAACTGCATCGGCTCGTCAAACAACCCCGGCAGCGCAATCAGCCCGCGATCGAAACGGCTCATGTACGCCGGCAGCAACCCGATGCAAGCGCTGCAGCGGATCATTTCCAGCATCAGCTCATAGGATTGCATCTGCACCACGCCCGCCAGACGTTGTTCGACCAGTTCATTCCACGGTCGAAAGCTGTCGATCTGCCGGTCGTGCTGCCATTGCACCAGCATGAAATCGCTGAGGTCGTCGGCACTCGCCGGGCGCGCGGTGACGCGGGAATAGCGTTTGGCGATGTGCGGCAGGTAATCCAGACGCGCCAGGGCCTGCGGCTGACTGGTGGCGAAGGTCGGGCCGGGGCTGGAGGTTTCGCCGTGAGCCAGCCACAGCACCACGTCGGCACTGACCGCTCGCAGCGCCAGTTCGCTGTCCAGCGCAATGATCTCCAGGCGCACGCTGGCATTGCGCCGCAGCAACGCGATCAGGTCGCGACCGAGGATGTCATGCAGGATCGATTCGGCTACCGCCAAACGCACCAGTGGCTGCTCGACCACCGGCAGTTTGCGTTCGTGGGCCAGCGCCACCAGTTGCGCCTGCAACTGCTGACCTTCACGGGTCAGGCTCAGGGCGCTGCCCTGAAAGCTGAACAGCGAGTGCTGCAGTTCCTGCTCAAGCTGCGCCAACTGCTTGCGCAGCAAGGTCGAGCGCACGTTGAGGCTGCGCGCGGCCTGCATGAAGCAACCGCAGCGGGCACTGACCAGAAAATATTGCGCGACCTCGGCATCGATGGTCGCGGCTTGCGCCAGCCATGGTTCGCGCTCGCCCTGTGCCCAGCGATAGTCGGGGCTACCCTGTCGTCCTGCGGGTTCGGTGAATGACATCGATGACTCCCTGTCGATCTTTGTATTTTGGAAAACGCCACGGTTCTAATGTGGGAGCGGGCTTGCTCGCGAAGGGGCCATGCCAGCCAACTTGTTTGTTGAATGACCCACCGCTTTCGCGAGCAAGCC
>NZ_JASCPO010000384.1:0-3306 GCF_029960145.1 Pseudomonas sp. PS01299
GAGCTTGCCCGTCAGGACGCGAAGCGGCCCCGCTGTTCAACTGAGAAGCGGGGCCCGCTACGCAGTCCAGCGGGAGCAAGCTCCCTCGCCCCAATGGCATCACAGTTTCTTCACCATTGGCACGCAGGCCAGTTGCAGACCAGAAGGCGATTGATAAATTGCACTCCCCTACCCGATGTAACCGCAGCGCCGGTAAAAATCGACAGCGTTCAATGTCGCGTCCAGACACACCTCTGCCAGCCCCAGCTCCCGCGCCAGATCTTCGAGAAAGAACAGAACACGCTTGCCCAGCCCACGCTGCATGAAATCCGGGCGGATGAAGATTGCGCCGATTTCATGCTGCTCCAGATCAAGCATTCCAGTTGCTACAGGTTCACCCTCAGTGCAGACCAGATAGAAATGCTTTTCCATCAGCGTGTCGTAGCCGTCTTCGGCCGCTCCTTTGGTCCAGTCGAGCATTTGCTGCTGGCTGTAGGCACCGATGCATTGGTGCCGGATGGCCAGTCGCCGAATGTCGAACGCGATCTGCGCATCGTCCGGGGTAGCTCTTCTGATGTCGAACATTTCTCTCTCCTTGAGCCATGTGCGGACGGGGCATGAAAAAGCCCCGTCCATTGCTGGCGGGGCTTTGGGTAAACGTCAAATGACAAACACGTATGACCTTATGGCCCGCCGGAAGCGGTCATGGAGGAGCACATCTTGGTCATTCGAAGTTGGACAGTCATGGGGCGATAGTGCTGCGGATTGTTCCGACACGTCAATTGCTAAGCCTCCTCTCTACTCAATCGAACGTTCTCACCACACTCGTCGATTCGTCCTACAGGTGTTTTTACGACCGGCGTCTACGGTTGAAAAAGGGACGAAAAGCAAGGCCTGGAGGCCTTGACCGATTCGATTATCGAGACAACACTATACGTAGGTAACGTACAGAACATGGATGCTCTATTTATCGAATTGCCTGTGTTTCAGAAGCACCGAGACGACTATCTGGATGACGAACTGTTTCGCAGCTTTCAATTGGAGTTGCTGAAAAATCCGGAAGCGGGCGATCTCATCGAGGACACAGGCGGGCTTCGTAAAATTCGCTTCAGCGACCAACGAAGAGGGAAAGGCAAGCGCAGCGGATTACGAGTGATTTATTACTGGTGGTCAGGCTTCGATCAGTTCTGGCTCTTTACCGTCTTCAACAAAAACGAGCAGGACGATTTGACGCCTGCCCAGAAAAAGCTTTTCAGAAAAACACTGGATAGAGAACTCAACGCGAGAAGCCACTATGAAACGTGACATTTTTTCCGAACTGATGGATGGACTGGAAGCACTGGCCGATGAACGCCAAGGCAAAATCACCTTGCGTACCCATAAGGTTCAGCTGCCAAAACTGATGCCGATCACTGCTGAGGAAGTGATAGCCATCCGTCAGCAACTTAATCTTTCCCGGTCAGTTTTCGCGATGTATCTACGCACCAATACGCGAACGCTCGAGAACTGGGAGCAAGGACGAGCTACGCCCAATGCTCAGGCCACAACCCTGATCCGTCTGGTCGAGCGTTTTCCACAGACAATCGAACAACTCGCAGCCCTGACCTGACACGGGGTTTTGATTCCAGCCACATGACGAAATTGTAATTCCCCCATCACCTTGGCGTTATCCGCAGCTTGCAACGATGTGACCCGGCGACCAATGCCGGCGGGCCCTGCCCCGTCGAACAATAAAACCACGCCGACGCACGTTCCCGTTCTGCCGAACCCAAGGAGTGTTTGATGGTTAACAATACAAAAATGTCGATGGCCGCTTTAGCGGTGGTGGTCGGCTCCGGGCCGTCCATGGTGTTTGCAGAAGACAAGCCCGAAGGCTTTGTCGAAGGCAGCAGCCTGACGGTGCTCAACCGCAACTTCTACTTCAATCGTGATCATCGCAACGGCCAGTCCAGCCCCACCGGCAACGGTTATTCCGAAGCCTGGGCGCATGCGGTGATCAGCAAGTTCGAATCCGGTTTCACCCAAGGCACCGTCGGGGTCGGTGTCGACGCATTTGCCATGCTCGGCTTGAAACTCGACACCGGTGACGGCCGCAACGGCGGGCGCAGTTCGTTCGATGTGCTGCCGGTCAACCGTGACGGCCAGGCGCGGGATGAATACACCAAGATCGGTGGCGCCGCCAAAGTGCGGGCCTTCGATACCGTGGTCAAGGTCGGTGATGTGTTCCCGGCCAACCCGGTGGTGGCCGCAGGTGATTCGCGCCTGCTGCCGGAAAGCTTTCGCGGTGTGACGGCGACCAACACCAGCATCGACGGTCTGTCGATTCAGGGCGGTCGTTTGCATGCGATGAGCCAACCGGTGTCCAGCGACATGCGCGAAAATTTCGCCACGTTCTACGCCGGCCCGGTCAATTCGCCGTGGATCGCTTATGGCGGGGGCGACTACGTGCTGAACAAGAACCTCAGTTTCAGCCTGTACTCCAGTCGTCTCAAGGATGCCTGGAATCAGTATTACGCCGGCACCGCTTGGACCTATCCGCTGGCGGACGACCTGTCGCTGTTCGGCGGCCTGAACTATTACAAGGCGGTCGACGAAGGCAAGCAACTGCTCGGCCAATTCGACAACAACATCTGGAGCGGCCGCGTCGGCGTGAAGCTCGGCGCCCATTCCGTCGCCCTCTCCCATCAGCGCAACAACGGCAACGACGACTTCGATTACCTGCGCCAGTCCGACTCGATCTTCCTCGATAACTCGATCCAGTACAGCGACTTCAACTCACCGAAAGAACGTTCGTGGATGGTGCGCTACGACCTCGACATGAGCGCTTATGGCGTGCCGGGTCTGTCGTTCATGACCCGTTACGCGCGCGGCACCGACGCCGACTATTCCAACGCCAACGCCGTGTACATGCGCCGCGATGCCGAAGGCAATCCGCTGACCGACCAGAAGCGCTGGGAGCGCGACATCGAAGTCAAATACGTGGTGCAGAGCGGTTCGATGAAAGACCTGTCACTGCGTTTGCGCCAGGCCACCACCCGCGCCACGGCGTTCGAGTCGGACCTGGATGAAGTGCGGGTGATCGTCGAATACCCGCTGGCGATTCTCTGAGTTTCCCGAGCAATACCATTCACCTTTAGAAGCTCCTTGCTCCTTTGGTCAGAGGTGAATTTTTTGGCGCCCTTCGGGGCGCCTTTTTTATGCCTGTCCGAAATCACACCGCAGTAAACTGTGGGAGCGGGCTTGCTCGCGAAGGGGCCGTGTCAGTCAACATCATTGCTGAATGACACACCGCTTTCGCGAGCAAGCCCGCTCCCACAGGGATTACGA
>NZ_JASCPO010000385.1:0-3290 GCF_029960145.1 Pseudomonas sp. PS01299
GGCTTGCTCGCGAATGCGGTGGATCAGTCAACTCATGTTTCGACTGACACTCCGCTTTCGCGAGCAAGCCCGCTCCCACATTGGTTTTGTGTGCATCCATTCAAGCTTGGGCGGTACGGCGGTCTTCGCGGGGACAGCGAGCGAACCTCGCTCGATAACTGCGGGTGAAATACGACGGCGATTCAAACCCGCAGGCGATACTGACTTCGAGCACGCTCATATCGGTCTGGCGCAACAGCTGCCGGGCCTTTTCCAATCGCAGACGCAGATAAAAATTGCTCGGCGTATCGTTCAGATGCAGCCGAAACAAGCGCTCCAGCTGCCGCCGCGTCACCTTGATCGATTCCGCCAGTTGCAGCGTGGTCAGCGGTGGTTCGCTGTGTTGCTCCATCTCGCCAATCACTTGCACCAACTTCTTGTTGCTGATGCCGTAACGCGTGGCGACTTCCATGCGCTGGTGGTCTTTGCGCGGACGAATCCGCCCCAATACAAACTGCTCGCTGACCTGAATCGCCAGTTGCGGGCCGTGGGCCTGGGCGATCAGGTCGAGCATCAAATCGATCGACGCCGTGCCACCCGCCGAGGTGATGCGCCGCCGGTCGATCTCGAACAGTTCCTGGGTGACGCTGAGCTGTGGATAAGATTCCTTGAACGCATCGATGGCTTCCCAGTGCAGGGTCAGGCGATGGCCGTCGAGCAGGCCGGCTTCGGCGAGGACGAAACTGCCGGTGTCGATGGCACCGAGGGTCACGCCTTCGTTGTCCAGGCGACGCAGCCAGTGTTCAAGGGTTGGCGTGGCGAACTTCAGCGGTTCGAATCCGGCCACCACTAACAGCGTCGCACCTTTCTTCAGCGGCTCCAGCGCCGCGTCGGCGTTGACCGACATGCCATTGCTCGCCAGCACTGCCCCGCCATCGGCGCTGAGCACGTGCCAGCGGTACAGCTCGCCACGAAAACGGTTGGCTACCCGCAGCGGTTCGATCGCGGAGATAAAGCCGATGGCGGAAAACCCCGGCATCAGCAGAAAGTAAAAATCCTGGGACATGTGCGCACTCGGTTAGCGGGTAGCGTGGATCGTTGATACGCCGATTGTCGTCAGCGTTCAAGCGCACAGGTCGCTACAGTGCAAATGCCAGTCGCCGCAGTGCGCTTTCACGGGGCCGTTGCTGCGTAACTTGGCATCACCGGCACGCCAGATGCCGGAACTCACAATAAACGACCTGCCGAGGAACCCGACATGAAACGACTGATCAGCAGCTGTGTTCTTGCACTCAGCGGTACCGCTTTCTTGAGCGCCAGCGTCATGGCGGCCGAACCCGCCTCGTGCCAGAACGTGCGCATGGGCGTGGTCAACTGGACCGACGTGATCGCCACCAGTGCCATGACCCAGGTCCTGCTCGACGGCCTCGGCTACAGCACCAAACAAACCAGCGCCTCCCAGCAAATCATCTTCGCCGGGATCCGCGATCAGCGTCTGGACCTGTTCCTCGGCTACTGGAACCCGCTGATGACCCAGACCATCACCCCGTTCGTCGATGCCAACCAGGTCAAAGTCCTGCCGGCACCAAGCCTGAAGGACGCCCGCGCCACCCTCGCCGTGCCGACTTATCTGGCCGACAAGGGCCTGAAGACTTTCGCTGACATCGCCAAGTTCGAGAAGGAACTGGGCGGCAAGATCTACGGCATCGAACCGGGTTCCGGCGCCAACACGCAGATCAAGGCGATGATCGCCAAGAACCAGTTCGGCCTCGGCAAGTTCCAGTTGGTCGAGTCCAGCGAAGCCGGGATGCTCGCCGCCGTTGACCGCGCCGTACGCCGCAAAGAGGCCGTGGTGTTCTTCGGCTGGGCGCCGCACCCGATGAACGTCAACGTCAAGATGACTTACCTCACTGGCAGCGAAGACGCCCTCGGCCCGAACGAAGGCATGGCCACGGTATGGACGGTCACCGCGCCGAAATACGCCGAACAGTGCCCGAACGTCGGTCGCCTGCTGAGCAACCTGACGTTCACCGCCGAAGACGAGAGCCGGATGATGCAACCGCTGCTCGATCACAAGGACGCCTTCGAATCGGCCAAGCAATGGCTCAAGGATCACCCCGAAGACAAGCAGCGCTGGCTGGAAGGTGTGACCACCTTCGACGGCAAACCGGCCGCTGAAAACCTGCAACTGACCAGTAAATAACCCCCGTTTGAAAAGCCCCTCACCCTAACCCTCTCCCCGGGGAGAGGGGACTGACCGACGCTTCGCAGCCCGAGAAAGGGCTGCGAACAGACCCATCACGCCTGAAGGAAACCGCACCATGAACCACGACGTCATCATCACCTGCGCACTCACCGGTGCTGGCGACACGACCGCCAAGAGCCCCCACGTGCCGGTCACCCCGAAACAGATTGCAGCGGCGGCCGTAGAAGCGGCCAAGGCCGGCGCCACCGTTGTGCATTGCCATGTGCGTGACCCGCAGACCGGCAAGTTCAGCCGTGACGTGGCGCTGTACCGCGAAGTGATGGAGCGCATCCGTGAGGCCGACGTCGACATCATCGTCAACCTCACCGCCGGCATGGGCGGCGACCTCGAAATCGGCGCTGGCGAGCACCCGATGGAGTTCGGCCCGAACACCGACCTGGTCGGCCCGCTGACCCGTCTGGCCCACGTTGAAGAACTGCTGCCGGAAATCTGCACCCTCGATTGCGGCACGCTGAACTTTGGCGACGGCGACACCATTTACGTCTCGACCCCGGCGCAACTGCGCGCCGGCGCCAGGCGCATCACCGAGCTGGGGGTGAAGGCCGAACTGGAAATTTTCGACACCGGCCATCTGTGGTTCGCCAAGCAGATGATCAAGGAAGGCCTGCTCGACAACCCGCTGTTCCAGCTGTGCCTGGGCATCCCGTGGGGTGCGCCGGCCGACACCACCACCATGAAAGCCATGGTCGACAACCTGCCCGCCGATGCGGTGTGGGCCGGGTTCGGCATCGGCCGCATGCAGATGCCGATGGCCGCGCAAGCGGTGCTGCTCGGCGGCAACGTGCGGGTTGGTCTGGAAGACAACCTGTGGCTGGACAAGGGCGTGCTGGCCACCAACGGCCAACTGGTCGAACGCGCCAGCGAGATCCTCAGCCGCCTCGGCGCTCGCGTGCTGACCCCGGCTGAGGGCCGCAAAAAGATGGGGCTGACCCAGCGCGGCTAAATCATCACTCATTTCCCCCCTGTGGGAGCGGGCTTGCTCGCGAAGGCGGTGGCTCTGCCCATAAAGATGCGTGGGATGTACCGGCCTCTTCGCGAGCAAGCC
>NZ_JASCPO010000386.1:0-3260 GCF_029960145.1 Pseudomonas sp. PS01299
GGCTTGCTCGCGAAGGCGGTGTGTCAGTCATTGTTAATTAACTGAACCACCGCATTCGCGAGCAAGCCCGCTCGCACAAAGGGGGCTCAGCGTAGAACCTGTTGACCTGTATCAAGATCTTCAGATCCGCATAGCGGCACAATGCTGGCACCTTGCCAAAACTGTTTCCGCTATCAGAGAAGACCTCCATGGGTGCCTGGCTTAGCAATATCTCGCTGAAATACAAATTCTGGGCGGTCAATGCGGTCGCTTTCGTCACCACCTTGCTGCTGGTGCTGTATGCCGTGCAGCTTGAGCAGCAGGCCCGCAGCCACGCCTCACAGGCTTCCGCTCAGGCCCAGGCACAATTGCTCAAGGCGTGGCCGGCTGGGCAGGCGCTGCCCAAGGCCGATCAGGTGCTGACCTTCAAACGCGGGGAAGCGCCGCGCCTCAATGGTCAACCGCTGCTGGAGATCAGCGATAGCAACGGCTGGAACGAGATCAATCATCTGCCGCTGTTCGGCAGCAACCCGCTGCTGGGCGCCGAAGTGTTCAGTCGTGGCGACGGCCAGCAAGTCGCGGTCATCGCCTATGGCCCAAGTCTGGCGCAAGTGTTCAGTGATCGTTTTGCCAACTACGCCGTGGCGGTGTTTATCCTGATGCTGGCCATGCTCGGCGCTTCGCAACTGCTGATCCGCTTCCTGCTCAGTCAGCTCAACACCTTGAAAGACGTGATGCTGCATGTCGAGAAGAGCGGTGATCTCTCGGCCCGCGTGCCGCTGGCCTGCAAGGACGAAGTAGGGCAAATGGCCAATGCGTTCAACGCGATGCAGGCCGGTTATCAGCGCGTGGTCACCACGGTCGCCAACACCGCGCGGCAACTCGACGTCGGCGCTGCGCGTCTGGCAGCGAGCATGAACGAAGTGCGCCACGGCATGCTCGGTCAACAGAGCGAGACCGATCAGGCCGCCACCGCAATTAATGAAATGACCGCCACGGTTTATCACATCGCCCAGCACGCCGGCGCCACCCGTGACCTGTCGCAGACCGCCGATGGTCTGGCGGGCAGCGGCCAGCAAGTGGTCAGCCGCGTGCAACAGTCGATTGCCGGGCTCTCCAGCGGTGTGCAGCAGACCGCCGAGATGATTCAGCGTCTGGCCGAGGACAGTCAGAAGATCAACGGCGTAGTCAGTGTGATTCACAGCATCGCCGAGCAAACCAATCTGCTGGCCCTCAACGCCGCCATCGAAGCGGCGCGTGCCGGCGAGATGGGCCGCGGTTTTGCGGTGGTCGCTGATGAGGTGCGCAACCTGGCGAAACGTGTGCAGACCTCCACCGATGAAATCACCACCATGGTCTCAGCGCTGCAGGCCGGCACCCGCGATGCGGTGGACTTCATGCAGGAGAGTTCGTACAAGGCCGACGACTGCGTGCAGCAGGCGCAGGAGGCCGGCGAAGCACTGGCGGAAATCACTGGCGCCGTGGCGCAGATGCGTGAAAGCAACACGCAGATTGCGGTGGCGGCGGAGCAGCAGAGTCAGGTCGCGGAAGAGATGAATCGGGCGGTGGTGAGCATTCGTGATGTGACCGAAAACACCGTGCAACAGACCGTGGATTCGGCGACTACCAGTAATGAGTTGGCGACGCTGGCCGGGGAGCTCAACAAGGCCATTGGTCAGTTGAAACTCTGACGACGCCTTCGCGAGCAAGCTCGCTCCCACAGGGGGTCCGTGGCGTACACCAATCCACTGTGGGAGCGGGCTTGCTCGCGAAGGCGTCAGCCGAATCAACATCGAGTCCGGCGATGACGCCTATCACCACCATAGCCAACCTTGATTCGCCGCCCCACCCGCCCCGGCCTATTCTTCAAGCATGTGTTCAACATGGATCGAGGAGTAGTCAACATGGGCAAACGTCACCCCAATCTTCCCGCGTGGCAATGGCGCGCGTACCCGAACAATCACCAGCACCCGACCAATCTGGTGCTGCACCTGATTGCCGTGCCGCTGTTCATCGTTGCATTTCTGTTGATCGTGTCCGGCGTGTTCAGCTTGAGTCTGGCGAGTGTGGCGATCGGTGTGATCGGTATCGTCGCAGCGCTGGGACTGCAGCGCCACGGCCACAGCCTGGAAGCGCAAGCCTCCGAGCCGTTCAGTGATCGTAAAGATGCCGTGTCGCGCTTGCTGGTCGAGCAGTTTCTGACCTTTCCGCGGTTTTTCCTCAGTGGCGGCTGGTGGCGCGCCTGGCGGGAGCGCCACCGTCGGCATTGAGTGACTCAGGCAAAAATCGTCACGGTCTGCCGACTCATGGCGATCAACTCTCCCTCCGCGCTCCACAACTTGGCGGCGACATGGCCATAGCCGTCGGCGGCGTATTCGATGTCTGCCAAGTATTTGCACCAGTCCAGCGTGCTCAACTCGCGTAACGGCTGCACGAATTCAATAGTCCAGGTCAGCGTGCTGCCCGGTGCCGGTTTCTTCAGATACGGCAACAAGGCCGGTGGCCAGGCATCCACCAGCGCCAGCAGATGCGCCTCATTGACCGGTTCTTCCTTGACGTCTCCACGCAAACGCACCCAGCCGCCCATCTGCCGCGATGTGTTGCCGGTGAAAGGCATGCCGCCGACACTCCAGCGCATCGCCAGATGCCGCATGAACTCCGGGGTCACGCCCTTGATGTAGGGCAACTCCTGGCATTCTTCCCAGTGTTTCATTTCAGCTGCCGGATAGGCCTCGACTGCGACTTCCGAAGGTCGCGAAGCACCAAAGCTGCCCTGCACGATCGTCACTACCTGACCGATCTGCACAGCCCGGCCCAGCACTTGGCTGACCGCTTTGCCTTCGCGCAACACATCGACTTCGAAGCTCACCGGGACTTCCGGTTCGACCGGGCCGACAAAGGTGATCGCCAACGAACGCACCGGGCGCTCCGCCGGCACTTGCGCGCGCATGGTTTCGTATTGCAGCGCCGCGACCAGGCCACCAAAACTGGCCCGACCCTGACCCCACTCGGCAGGAATGGTCACTTCTGGCTGGCGACGAACCGCATCGAGCAGATCGGAAAAACGCATGACAACCTCGGCAAGCGAAAAAAGGAATGCAGCGATCTTAACCAGCATGGCAGAGCGCCGCAGCGTCTATTCCGGTCAAATGGACTGACAGAAAGGCCTTAAGGTCAGGAAGATATTCGAATGTGGGAACGGGCTTGCTCGCGAAAGCGCTGTATCAGTAGACACATCTGTGACTGCCACACCGCTTTCGCGAGCAAGCCCGCTCCCCCAG
>NZ_JASCPO010000387.1:0-3251 GCF_029960145.1 Pseudomonas sp. PS01299
AGCCCGCTCCCACAGGGAATGCATTTCAAAGTGGAACCCCGACCTGCTTCACAGGAGATTGCGTTCCAAATGTGGGAGCGGGCTTGCTCGCGAAGGGGCCGGGAAAGCCAGCGCAGGCCTTCAGCCCAGCAACTCACTCATGGCAATGATCTGCTCCGCCACCTGAATCAGCTTCTGCTGGCGACTCATGGCCTGGCGGCGCATCAGGGTGTAGGCCTCTTCCTCGTTGCAGTCCTTCATTTTCATCAGCAACCCTTTGGCCAGTTCGATGCGTTTGCGCTCCGCCAGTTGCTGGTCGCGGGCCAGCAGTTGCGCGCGCAAGGCCTGATCGCTTTCGAAGCGCGCCATGGCCACATCGAGAATCGGCTGGAGGCGCTGGGCGTGAATGCCCTCGACGATGTAGGCACTGACCCCGGACTTGATCGCCTGACGCATCACCCCCGGGTCATGTTCGTCGGTGAACATCACGATCGGCCGGGGCTGGTCGCGGCTGACCAGCACTACTTGCTCCATGACATCGCGGCTCGGCGACTCGGTATCGATCAGGATCACGTCCGGGCGCACCGACTCGACGCGGGCCGGCAGGTCGATGGTCAGACCGGACTCATCGATGACCTCGAAACCGGCCTCGGTCAGCGCGGCCTTCAGGCGCCCGACTTTTTTCGCGGTGTCGTTGATCAGCAGAATGCGCAGCATATTGGCGGTCTCCTGTCAGCGGCGGGCGATAAGGGCAGCGCTGTCGCTCAGAGCGTGCAGCTTGAAACTGCGGGCGTAACCAGCCGGATCGCTGCCGTCCCAGACTTTGCCATCAAGCAACTGGCTGCTGCGCATTTCTTTGCCCCAGGCTGCGACACCGACGGCGGTGGCCGCTTCGCGATAGATATCCAATTGCTGAACCTGGCGGGCCACCGCGAGGTAGTCGGGATCCTCGCGTAACAGGCCCCAACGGCGGAATTGGGTCATGAACCACATGCCGTCGGACAGGTACGGCAGATTCACCTCGCCGTTGCCGTGAAAGCGCAAGGCGTGCGGGTCCTGCCAGCGATTGCCGAGGCCATCGGCGTAATCACCGAGAAAACGCGGTTCGATGCAGGACAGCGGGGCGTCGAGGTATTCCGGGGCGCTCAGCAGCTGCGCGGTGCTGCGGCGGTTTTCCGGGTTTTGCTCGATGAAGCGGCTGGCCTCGAGGATCGCCATCACCAGCGCCCGGGCGGTGTTGGGGTATTGCTCGACGAACGCGCGGGTGCAGCCAAGGACTTTTTCCGGGTGGTCAGGCCAGATGCTCTGGCTGGTAGCGAGGGTGAACCCCAGATCCTGCTGCACGGCGGCGGCCGCCCACGGTTCACCGACGCAGAAGCCATCGATGCGCCCGGCTTGCAGGTGAGCGACCATTTGCGGCGGCGGCACCACCACGCTGTCGACGTCCTGCAACGGATGAATGCCCTGACTCGCCAGCCAGTAATACAGCCACATCGCATGGGTGCCGGTGGGAAAGGTCTGGGCGAAGGTCAGTTTTGCGCGGGTTTGGTGCGCCTGCCGATCCAGCGCTTCAGGACTGGTCACGCCCAGTTGCTGCAAACCGTGAGACAGGTTGAGGCTCTGGCCGTTCTGGTTCAGGCCCATCAGCACCGCCATGTCGCTCGGCGCCACGCCACCGATGCCCAGGTGCACCGCGTAAATCAGCCCGTACAGGCTGTGGGCCACATCCAGTTCGCCGCTGACCAGTTTGTCGCGCAAGGTCGCCCAGGACGCCTGGCGCTTGAGGTTGATCGTCAGGCCGTAGGGCTGGGCAAAGCCCTGTGTTGCGGCCACGACCACCGAGGCGCAATCGCTCAGGGCCATGAAACCGAGGTTGATCGCGCTTTTTTCCGGGGCATCACTGCCGTTGACCCAGGCCAACGGCCCGACGGACGAATCACTCATATAAAGCCACCCTCAAAAAAAACGCCGTCCCAGGCTTTGCTAAGGCATAACCTGCGAACGACGCCATTGTCCGTGCCCGCACGCCGCCATTGGCCTGTGGGCTGATACCCTGAAAGTGCAAGGCATATGCCAGTCAGGCTGATTTACCTGTGTGCCTCGCGCCGGGGGACGTTGCCCGGCTATAATCGCCGCCTCTTTTCGCCGCCCGAGTCATCGCCGCCCATGTACACCCTGGCCCGTCAGCTGTTGTTCAAACTTTCCCCGGAAACCTCCCACGATCTGTCGCTGGATCTGATCGGCGCGGGTGGGCGTTTGGGCCTCAACGGCATGCTGTGCAAGAAGCCGGCGAACGTGCCGGTGACGGTCATGGGCCTGGACTTCCCGAACCCGGTGGGTCTGGCGGCTGGTCTGGACAAGAACGGCGCGGCCATCGACGGTTTCTCGCAACTGGGTTTCGGTTTTGTCGAAATCGGCACCGTGACCCCGCGTCCGCAGCCGGGCAACCCGAAACCACGGATCTTCCGCCTGCCGGAGGCCGAGGCGATCATCAACCGCATGGGCTTTAACAACCTCGGTGTGGATAACCTGCTGGCGCGGGTCGCGGCGGCCAAATACAAGGGCGTGCTGGGGATCAACATCGGCAAGAACTTCGACACTCCGGTCGAGCGCGCGGTGGACGACTATCTGATTTGCCTGGACAAGGTGTATGCCCACGCCAGCTATGTCACGGTCAACGTCAGCTCGCCGAACACCCCGGGCCTGCGCAGTCTGCAGTTCGGTGATTCGCTCAAGCAGTTGCTGGCGGATCTGGCCACGCGCCGCGCCGAACTGGCCCTGCGCCACGGCAAGCACGTACCGCTGGCGATCAAGATCGCTCCGGACATGACCGACGAAGAAACGGCGCAGGTGGCTCAGGCACTGATCGAAACCGGAATGGACGCAGTGATCGCCACCAACACCACCCTGAGTCGCGTCGGCGTCGAAGGCATGGAGCACGGTGACGAGGCGGGCGGTCTGTCCGGCGCTCCCGTGCGTGAGAAGAGCACGCATACCGTGAAGGTATTGGCTGGTGAGCTGGGTGGTCGGTTGCCGATCATCGCGGCGGGTGGCATCACTGAGGGCAAGCATGCGGCGCAGAAGATCACCGCGGGTGCGAGCCTGGTGCAGATTTACTCCGGGTTCATCTACAAAGGCCCGGCGCTGATTCGCGAATCGGTAGACGCGATCGCCGCCTTGCGCTGATCCCATTGTGGGAGCGGGCTTGCTCGCGAAAGCGCTGTTTCAGTCAACATTTGCGGTGGCTGACACGACGCTTTCGCGAGCAAGCC
>NZ_JASCPO010000388.1:0-3235 GCF_029960145.1 Pseudomonas sp. PS01299
GGCTTGCTCGCTAAGGCGTCGTATCAGTCAACATCAACGTTGAATGAATCACCGCTTTCGCGAGCAAGCCCGCTCCCACATTGGGTTTTGCGTGATGCTCAGGAGATTTTCTCGAACTTCAGATCCCACACGCCATGCCCAAGACGTTCGCCGCGGCGTTCGAACTTGGTGATCGGCCGTTCGGCCGGGCGCGGTACGCATTTGCCGTCTTCGGCGAGGTTGCGGTAGCCCGGGGCGACGTTCATCACTTCCAGCATGTACTCGGCGTACGGCTCCCAGTCGGTGGCCATGTGCAGGATGCCGCCAACCTTCAGCTTACTGCGCACCAGTTCGGCGAAGGACGCCTGAACGATACGACGCTTGTGGTGACGGCTCTTGTGCCATGGATCCGGGAAGAACAGCATCAGGCGATCGAGGCTGTTGTCGGCGATGCAGCGGTTGAGCACTTCAATCGCGTCGCAATCGTAGACCCGCAGGTTGGTCAGGCCCTGAGTCAGCACGCCGTTGAGCAGCGCGCCGACACCCGGACGGTGCACTTCCACACCGATGAAGTCCTGATCCGGTGCCGCCGCAGCCATTTCCAGCAGCGAGTGACCCATGCCGAAGCCGATCTCCAGCGAGCGCGGCGCCGAGCGGCCGAACACCTGATCGTAATCCACCGGCGCGTCGGCCAGCGGCAGCACGTACAGCGGCGCGCCCTGGTCCAGACCCCGTTGCTGGCCTTCGGTCATGCGCCCGGCGCGCATCACGAAGCTCTTGATGCGGCGGTGTTGGCGCTCGTCGCCCTCTTCCGTCTGGAGAGGCGTGTCGTTCGATTCAGTCATCAATGGCTCTTACTTGATCAGACCATCCAGCGGCGAAGAGGCGCTGGCATAGAGTTTTTTCGGCATGCGGCCGGCGAGGTAGGCCAAGCGGCCTGCGACGATCGCGTGTTGCATGGCTTGGGCCATCATCACCGGTTGCTGAGCATGGGCGATGGCCGAGTTCATCAGCACCGCGTCACAGCCCAGTTCCATGGCGATGGTGGCGTCGGAGGCGGTACCGACACCGGCATCCACCAGCACCGGAATCTTGGCTTCTTCGAGGATGATCTGCAGGTTGTACGGGTTGCAGATCCCCAGTCCGGAACCGATCAGACCGGCCAGCGGCATGACCGCGATGCAGCCGATTTCCGCCAGTTGGCGAGCGATGATCGGGTCATCACTGGTGTAAACCATCACGTCGAAGCCTTCCTTGACCAGCGTTTCGGCGGCCTTGAGGGTTTCGATCACGTTGGGGAACAGGGTTTTCTGGTCGGCCAGCACTTCCAGCTTCACCAGGTTGTGACCATCGAGCAGCTCACGGGCCAGGCGGCAGGTGCGCACGGCCTCGATAGCGTCGTAGCAACCGGCGGTGTTCGGCAGGAAGGTGTAGCGATCCGGCGACAGCACTTCGAGCAGGTTCGGCTCGCCTTCGATCTGGCCGAGGTTGGTACGGCGCACGGCGAAGGTGACGATCTCGGCACCCGAGGCTTCGATGGCCTGACGGGTTTCTTCCATGTCACGGTACTTGCCGGTACCGACCAGCAAACGCGACTGGTAAGTACGACCGGCCAGAACAAAAGGCTTGTCGCTGCGAACGATGCTCATGGGGAATCCTCTTTAGGGGTGAGGGTCTTGCAGAATTCTGTGCCCTTGCGGGCCGGCGATCAGCCGCCGCCGATGGCGTGCACCACTTCGACGTTGTCGCCGTCGTTCAGGATGGTGTCGGCATGCTGGCTGCGCGGGACGATATCCAGATTGAGTTCGACTGCCACCCGGCGACCGGTCAGGTCCATACGGGCAATCAGGGCCGCAACGGTTTCACCGTCGGGCAGTTCAAGGGATTCGCCGTTCAACTGAATGCGCATGCGCCTGGCCGCCATCATTTTTAGGGGGTGGCATTCTAGCCCGATCATGACCTAAAGGTCAGCACCAAGCGTCAAGCGGTTTACTGCAGGCGCCAGGCGGCAAGTCCAAGACACAGCCAGCCAACCAGAAACGCCAGACCGCCGAACGGGGTGATGATGCCGAGCTTGCTGATGCCGGTGGTGGTCAGCACATACAGACTGCCCGAGAACAACAGGATGCCGACGGCGAACGAGATACCAGCCCAGGCCACCAATCGTCCCTGAATCTGCGTGGCCAGCAGCGCAACGCCGAACAGCGCCAGGGTGTGCACCAGTTGATAGGTCACGCCGGTGTGGAAAATCGCCAGATACTCGGGGGTCAGGCGGCTCTTCAGGCCATGAGCGGCGAAGGCGCCAAGGCCCACACCGGTAAAACCAAAGAAAGCGGCCAGCATCAGAAAGCCACGCAGCATGTGGAACTCCAGTCAGACTCGTTCGGCAGGGTCTGTATAATGGCCCGCTCTATCGGTTCGGCCAAGCCATCTCTATGCTGCGTTCACTTTTGCGTCGTCTCACGAAGGCCCTGCTCTGGTTCGCGGGCGGCAGTGTATTGCTGGTGTTGCTGTTTCGCTTCGTGCCACCGCCGGGCACGGCGCTGATGGTCGAGCGCAAGATCGAATCCTGGGTCGACGGCGAGCCGATTGACCTGCAGCGCACCTGGAAACCGTGGGACGAGATCTCCGACGACCTTAAGGTCGCGGTCATGGCCGGCGAAGATCAGAAGTTTCCCGAGCACTGGGGTTTTGACTTCGGCGCGATTCAGGCTGCGCTGGCCCACAACGAACTCGGCGGTTCGATTCGCGGTGCCAGCACCTTGAGCCAACAAGTGTCGAAGAACCTGTTTCTGTGGTCCGGTCGCAGCTATCTGCGCAAAGGCCTGGAAGCATGGTTTACCGCACTGATCGAGGTGTTGTGGCCCAAGCAGCGGATTCTTGAGGTTTACCTGAACAGCGTCGAGTGGGATGACGGGGTGTTTGGTGCCGAAGCCGCAGCACGTCATCACTTTGGTGTGAGCGCCAAGTCACTGTCGCGGCAGCAGGCGAGTTATCTGGCGGCGGTGCTGCCTAACCCGCGAGTGTGGAGCGCCAGCCATCCGACAGCGTATGTGTCGCGCCGGGCCGGGTGGATTCGGCAGCAGATGAGCCAGCTCGGTGGGACCAGTTACCTGCTGGGGCTTGATGATTCGCGCCGGGCGCCTTGGGCCGAATAACCACATTCAATCATTCAGACACCATCAATCACTGTGGGAGCGGGCTTGCTCGCGAAGGCGGTGGGTCAGCCAGCATTGTCGGTGACTGACACGACGCC
>NZ_JASCPO010000389.1:0-3221 GCF_029960145.1 Pseudomonas sp. PS01299
GGCTTGCTCGCGAAAGCGCAGTGTCAATCAACATATACATTGACTGATACTCCGCTTTCGCGAGCAAGCCCGCTCCCACATGGGATGTGTGTGTGTTACTGCATCGCCGGAATCGGCTCCGATGGCGGCGGGATATTGGTCGGGTTGGCCGGCGGCGTGATCGTTTCGGTAGCCGGTGCAGGCTCTGCACTCGGTGCCGGGGTGATCGGCGCTGACTCGGCCGGCGGCACCACTGGCTCAGAACCCGTTGGCGTCGGCGCAACCGGAGCGGGGGCCGGGGTCGCTGCCGGGGCTGCCGGCGTCATGTTTTGGGCAGGCTCGACAATCCCGGCTGGCGGCGGTGCAGGCGTTGCCTCTACCGCCGGTGCAGGTGTAACCGGCGCTACAGCGGCAGGCTTGGGCTCAGGCACACCGAGATCGGTCTTGGGTTTTTCTTCGATGTGCGCGGCTTTCTTCGCATCGGCTGGCAGGAACAACTCAACCAGCGTGAAGAACCGCTCGTAGAACTTCTGCGAGGTCACGGTCTCACTGGCCACCTTGACCATCGAATCGTCCGACGAACCGATCGGCATCGACACCGAACCCAATACGCCAACCCCGAGACTGGCAGAGTTGTTGGTCTTCTTCAGCGCATAGCGATCCTGCAGGGCATTGGCGAACACCGTGGCATGGTGCTTGGAGCTGCCATCTTCGGTACACACCACATTGAAGCTGATCTCCATGTGGGTTTCACCGGTTTGCTGGAAGCTTTTGTGGCCACTGATCAGTTTCGGGTCACTGCTGGTGATGATGTAGCCCTGGCTGAGCAACGCACGACGGGCCGCCTCGCAACTCGCGGTGTCGGCCACCGGATAATTGCGCGAGAACGTGCCGGAATCATCGAAGTTCTCATGCTCATAGATCGGCTTGTCCTTCGAACAGCCAGCAACAGCGGTCAACAACAGCGCCAACCCAACGACACGCATGGGAGTTGAAATCAACATTGAACATCCTGAGGAAAAACAGTCCGGGGCGTATTGTGCAACAGAACGTGGCCCTGCGGCGCATGGATTGTGTCTTAAAGCCGTTACAACCCTATTGACCCTTGTTTGCCGGAAAAAGTCGCAGCGACAAGTGATCGATGAAGACGCGCAATTTGGCGGTGGCGTGGCGACTGGAGGGCCACAACACCCAGAACTGACCGGTGTGCTTCATATGCGCATCCAGCACTCGCTGCAAGCGCCCCTGCGCCACATCCTCATGGGTCATGAAATCCGGCAGGCAGGCGATACCCATCCCTGCCAGCGCCGCATGATGGACGGCTTCGATAGAAGTGGTGACCAGCCGCGTCGGCAAGCTCGGCTCCGGCGCGCCCTCCTCGCCAATCAATGGCCATGGCTCCAGCTTGCCAGTGGCATGAAAGGTGTGCCGCAAGCAGGCGTGCTCCGCCAGATCGGCGGCAATTTGCGGTACGCCGCGCTGTTGCAGATACAACGGGCTCGCCACCAGCACCATGTGAAACTCGCCCAAGGGCCGCGCCATCAGCCGTGAATCACGTGGTTGACCGGTACGAATCACCGCATCGAAGCCCTCCTCGACCACGTCGACCATGCGATCGGTCAGGTCCAGATCCAGCTCGATCTGCGGGTACAGCGCCATGAACTCGTTCATCACCGGCATCACCAGGCCGTGCACCTGCGGCAGGCTGATGCGCAGTTTGCCATGGGGCTGGGATGCGGAATCGCAAAGTTCGAACTCGGCGGCTTCCACCTCGGCGAGAATTTTGCGACAGCGTGCGAGAAATAGCGTGCCCTCGCTGGTCAGGGTGATGCTGCGGGTGGTGCGATGAAACAGCCGCACGCCCAAGCGCGCCTCCAGCCGGGCGATACTTTTGCCCACCGCTGAAGACGACACGCCCTGCAGCCGCCCAGCCTCGGTAAAACTGCGGGTCTCGGCGACTTGAACAAACACCGAAATACTGCCCAGACTGTCCATTCCACCCCTCCGATTCACGACATCCATGTCCGATATGTTCGGAACCGTAACCCATTTTTCTCCAATGCGCAGCGCCCTAGCCTATGGCCTTCACCCACTTCGGCACATGGACGCTGACTCATGAACGACGCACAACTGACCTCGGCCCTCACCCAGCCAGTCGACACCCGCGAACGATTGCCCCTCGGCGCCCTGCTGGCCCTGGCCACCGCCGGTTTCATCACGGTGCTGACCGAAGCCATGCCCGCCGGCCTGCTGCCACAAATGAGCGCGGGGCTGAATGTCTCCCAGGCACTGATCGGGCAACTGGTCACCCTGTACGCGATTGGCTCGATGCTCGCCGCCATCCCGCTGACCATCGTCACCCGCAGCTGGCGTCGTCGGCCATTGCTGCTGTCAGCCATCGGCGGCTTCGCCATCGCCAACAGCATCACCGCCGTGTCGGAATGGTACTGGCTGACTTTGACCGCACGCTTGCTCGCCGGGATATTTGCCGGGCTGCTGTGGGCGTTGCTGGCAGGCTACGCCAGCCGCATGGTTGCCCCACACCTGCAAGGCCGGGCAATCACCGTCGCCATGCTTGGCGCGCCACTGGCACTCTCGCTGGGCATCCCGGCGGGAACACTGCTCGGCACGCTGGTCGGCTGGCGCCTGAGCTTCGCCATCATGACTGCGCTGACGCTGTTGCTGGTGATCTGGGTGCGCTGGCAAGTGCCGGACTTTGCCGGAGAACACGCAGGAAAACGCCTGCCCCTACATCAGGTCTTCACCCTGCCCGGCGTACGCTCGGTGTTGTTCGTGACCTTGACCTACGTGATCGCCCACAACCTGCTGTACACCTACATCGCGCCATTCCTGCAACCGTCGGGACTGGCCAGCGATATCGACCGGGTGCTGCTGGTGTTCGGCCTGGCCTCAGTGCTGAGCCTGTGGATCGTCGGCAGCCTGATCGATCACTGGCTGCGCGAACTGATGCTGATCAGCACGCTGCTGTTCATGCTCTCCGCCATCGCCTTGGGCATATGGCGAGAATCGGCGACCGTGGTCTACCTCGCCGTCGCCGTGTGGGGTCTGGCGTTTGGTGCGATGCCTTCGCTGCTGCAGACTGCCTCGGCGAAAACCGCTGGAGAGGCTGCCGATACGGCGCAATCGATGCTGGTGACCCTGTGGAATGTCGGGATTGCCGGGGGTGGTTTGGCGGGTGGTTTGCTGCTGGGGAGTCTGGGGGTTGGGGGGTTTCCGTGGAT
>NZ_JASCPO010000038.1:0-39267 GCF_029960145.1 Pseudomonas sp. PS01299
GGGCTTGCTCGCGAAGGCGGTGTGGCAACAACATTTCTGTTAACTGACACAGCGCATTCGCGAGCAAGCCCGCTCCCACATTTGGTTTTGCATCTGCCCTGTTGATCATCGACAAATCCCGCTCTTTCCCGAGTCTGTATACTGCGCCCTCGTCTTGAACACTGAGGTCGTTGCATGCCATCCGTTATTTCCACCGACGTTCTGATTGTCGGCGCTGGTGTCGCCGGCCTCTGGCTGAACGCGCGTCTGCGCCGTCAGGGTTTTTCGACCGTGCTGGTGGAAAGCGCCAGTCTCGGCGGCGGGCAGAGCGTGAAGTCCCAGGGCATCATCCACGGCGGCGCCAAGTATGCGCTGCACGGTGCGCTGACCGGCGCCTCGGAAGCCATCGCCGACATGCCGCGCCGCTGGCGTGAAGCGCTGGCCGGCAACGGCGAGCTGGACCTGTCCGGCGTGCGCCTGTTGTCCGAAGCGCATTACCTGTGGTCGCCCGGCACCCTCGCCGGCAACCTCACCAGTTTCTTCGCCAGCAAAGCCGTGCGTGGCCGGGTCGATCAGGTCAAGGGCGATCAACTGCCGCCGGCCCTGCAAAACAAGCGCTTCAAGGGCAAGGTCTATCGCCTCGCCGAACTGGTGGTTGACGTGCCGAGCCTGATCCAGCGCCTGGCCGATCTGGCCGGTGACGGCCTGCTCGCCGGGCAAACCATCGAGCCGCTGCTGGAAGCCGGTGTGCTGGTCGGCCTGAAGGTCGACGGTCGTGAAATCCACGCCCAGCGCATCGTCCTCAGTGCCGGCGCCGGCACTGCCCGGTTGCTGGAAGACCTGGGCCTGACCCATCCACAGATGCAACGCCGACCGCTGCACATGATCATCGCCAAAGGCCCAAGCCTGAAGCCGCTGTACGCTCACTGCCTGGGCGGCGGCACCAAGCCGCGCATCACCGTCACCACCCACCCGGCCGCTGACGGCAACTGGGTCTGGTACCTGGGCGGCGACATTGCCGAAAGCGAAGGCGTGGCCCGCGAACCTGCCGAGCAGATCGCCACCGCGCAGAAAGAGCTCGGCCAGTTGCTGCCATGGATCGATCTGAGCCAGGTGCAATGGGCGACCTTGCGCGTCGACCGCGCCGAGCCCCTGCAAACCGGCCTGAGCCGGCCGGACAACGCCTTCCTCGCCGAGCAGGGTCGCCTGCTGGTGGGCTGGCCGACCAAACTCGCACTGGCGCCAGACTTTGCTGACCGGGTCATCGCCTCGCTGGAGCGCGACGGTATCCAGCCGCAACCGGCCGAGCCATTACCGGCACTGCCAAAACCACCTATGGGCGTACCAGCCTGGGAGCAACTGTTGCCATGAGCGTAGCGACCCTGCACGAACTGCATCGCCCCTTGGGCAGCACCGGCCTGATGGTTTCACCGCTGGGCCTGGGCACGGTCAAACTGGGCCGCGACCAAGGCGTGAAATACCCCAACGGTTTCCAGATCCCCGACGATGACGCGGCACGCATGCTGCTCAAGCAGGCCAAAGGGCTGGGCATCAACCTGATCGACACCGCCCCGGCCTACGGTCGCAGCGAAGAACGCCTCGGCCCGTTGTTGCGCGGCCAGCGGCAGGACTGGGTAATCGTCAGCAAGGTCGGTGAAGAGTTTGCCAACGGCCTGTCGCGCCATGACTTCAGCGCCGCACACACACGGATGTCGGTCGAGCGCAGCCTGCAACGTCTTGAAACCGATTTTATCGACCTGGTGCTGGTGCACTCCGACGGCAACGACATGGCCATCCTTGAGCACGAAGAGGTCTACGCCACCCTCGCCGCACTCAAGGCCGAGGGCAAGATTCGCGGTTTCGGCTTCTCCGGCAAAACGGTCGAGGGCGGACTCAAGGCGCTGGAGCAAGGGGACTGCGCGATGGTCACCTACAATCTGAACGAACAGAACGAGAAGGCAGTCATTGACTATGCTGCTGCCCACGGCAAAGCCATTCTGGTGAAAAAAGCCTTGGCCAGCGGCCATGTATGCCTGAGTCCGGGCGTGGATCCGGTGCGCGCCAGCTTCGAGTTGTTGTTCCAGCAGCCCGGCGTGGCCAGTGCTATTGTCGGGACGATCAATCCGCTGCACCTCGCCCATAACGTTGCGACCGTTGCCCAGGTCCTCCGTAGTCACTGACGCCGCCCCGCGGCCTTAAGCAGGAGCCGACATGCCGCGCACGCTCATCAGAAAGAACCCGAGCAACTTCAAGACGCTGCCGCTGTTCGTCGAGGCCACGCCCGAAGGCCTGACGTATCAGAGCGTCGGCATGCCGCTGAATTTCGCCCAGACATTGCAGCGGCGCAAACCGGTGAGCGTGGCGGATGCCGAGCGCTTTGCGGTGGAACTGGCCAACCTCGGGGTCTCTGTGCGCCTGACCCTGCACTGGCAGAATCGCGATTACTGGGTGCTGGTGCGCCAGCGTCGGCAGGATCGCGGCGACGTCGTGCTCAAGCTGATTTCCGGTTACGTGCCTGCTCAAGAACTGAACATCCCGCTGCACACGGCGATTCAGGAAATTGCCGAAGAGTGCCTGCTGGAAACCCCGGAAGGCTGGCTCGGCGGGCGCTTCAACGACACCTGGCTACCGGCGCCCTACGCCTCCGCCCTGCATTATCGCGAGGCCCTGCCGTTTCGCCTGACGCCGCAGTCCGGTTCGGCGCGACCGGTGCGCTGCGCCAATCTGCAATTGCTCGAACGACCACGGGCCTACGTGCATCTGCCGACAGCATCGCTGCAACTGATCTACGACTTGCGCCTGGACGTGCCAAAGGAAGCCAAATCTCTGAGTCTGTTTCACGTCGATGAACGCCTGGAAGGTGATCAACTGGTGGCGCGACTGGACCGCAAGCGCCCGGATTTGTACCTGATGCCGTTGCAGGACGGCGAACCGCTGGCCGAGCTGTTTACCTTGAAGAAAGGTCAGCTGTCTCCGGCGGGCACGCGCGGTCTGTATCTGGCCGAAAGCTTTGCCAGACAGGATGGCTGGCTGGTGCGTGACGAGCGGATTCGCTGGAAGGACTGGTTACGCCAACAAGGCCTGACCCCGCCGGAGAAACCCACGGGACTGGCGCGGTTGCGCGGCAAGGCCAGACAATTGCTGAAGAAGATCGTACCGCGCAAGAAAGTCAGTTCCTGAAAAGCAAAAGATCGCCGCCTGCGGCAGCTCCTACAGGGAAACGCATTCCAATGCAGGAGCTGTCGCAGGCGGCGATCTTTTTAGCTTGAATCAGTTACCGCGGATTTTTTCCACGATCGCCGTGGTCGAGCTGTTTTCCACCAGACCCAGCACTTTCACCGTGCCGCCGTAAGCCTTGACGATATCGGCACCAACAACCTGGTCGATACCGTAATCACCGCCCTTGACCAGCACATCCGGCTTGACCTCGCGCAGCAGGTTTTCCGGGGTGCCTTCGGGGAAGCTGATCACCCAGTCCACCGCACCGAGGCCGGCGAGTACCGCCATGCGTCGGTCGACACTGTTGATCGGACGTCCCGGCCCCTTCAGACGGCTGACGGAGGCGTCATCATTGATCGCCACGATCAGCCGGTCGCCCTGCGCGCGCGCCTGCTCGAGGTAGGTCACGTGCCCGGCATGCAGAATGTCGAAGCAGCCGTTGGTGAAGACGATGCGCTCGTTATGCGCACGGGCATCGGCCACTGCCAGCACCAGCTGTTCCAGACCTAGCACCCCACGCTCCGAACCTTCTTCACGCTGAATCGCGCGGCGCAGTTCCGGGGCGCTGATCGCCGCAGTACCGAGTTTGCCGACCACGATGCCCGCCGCCAGATTGGCCAGCGCCACCGCGTGCGGCAGTTCTTCACCGGCAGCGATCGCCGCCGCCAGGGTGGAAATCACCGTGTCGCCGGCACCGGTCACGTCGAACACTTCACGGGCACGGGCCGGCAAATGCAGCGCCGGATGCTCCGGACGCAACAGGGTCATGCCGTGTTCACCACGGGTGACCAGCAGCGCGCCGAGCTCGAGATCGTGCATCAGGGTCGCGCCCTTGCTCACCAGTTCGTGCTCATCGGCGCAACCGCCGACGATGGCTTCGAATTCGCTGAGGTTCGGCGTGATCAGGCTCGCACCACGGTAGATCGAAAAATCCTTGCCCTTGGGATCGGCCAGCACCGGAATGCCTTTGGCACGGGCTGCCTGAATCAGGGCCTGATGGTTTTTCAGCGCGCCTTTGCCGTAGTCCGACAGCACCAGCACCTTGATGCCTTCGAGCAGATCATCGACCTGCGAGGCCAGGGCCAGCGCATCGGTGGCAAACGGTTCTTCAAAGTCGATACGCAGCAACTGCTGGTGCCGGCTCATGACCCGCAGTTTGACGATGGTCGGCTGGTGCGCGATGCGCTGGAACAGGGCACGCACGCCCGCGCCCTTGAGACTGTTGCTCAGGCTGTCGGCGGCTTCGTCGTCGCCGGTCACACCGACCAGCGACGCCGGCGCACCCAGCGCGGCAATGTTCAAGGCAACGTTGGCAGCACCGCCCGGGCGGTCTTCGATTTGCTCGACTTTTACGACCGGTACCGGTGCCTCAGGGGAAATCCGTGAGGTTCCACCATGCCAGTAACGGTCGAGCATGACATCGCCGACCACCAAGACTGGGGCTTGATCGAATCGCGGCATGGACAACTTCATGGAGCAACCCACATACAAAATGAACAGGGGCGCGATATTAACACAGGGTTGGCGCAGGCTTGCGTGCAGCCTGCAACAGGATGAAACAGTCCGTTACTTTGCTCATTTTTTGAGCACCAGTGCCGCCAGTTGTCCACAGGCTTCGGACAATTCCAGCGCCTCGGTGTCGATTTGCCACTCGGCTGCCAATGGCGCTTCGTAAGGACTGTCCACGCCCGTAAAGTGCGTGATCCGGCCTTCCCGTACGGCCTGATACAGACCTTTCGGATCGCGCCGGGCGCAGACTTCCAGCGAAGTGCTGACGTGCACTTCAATGAATTCATCCTGGGCAAACAGCCTGCGCGCGGCGTCGCGTTCGGCGCGGAACGGCGAAATGGCCGCAACGATCACAATCAGCCCGGCGTCGACCATCAACCGCGCCACCTCGGCCATACGCCGGATGTTTTCCCGGCGGCAGAGATCGCTCATGCCCAGGTCGCGGCACAGGCCATTGCGCACATTGTCGCCATCGAGCAAAAACGTGTGCAGACCCGACGCATGCAGGTGCAGTTCGAGGGCATTGGCCAGGGTTGACTTGCCGGCGCCGGAAAATCCGGTCAACCACAGGCAGCGTGGGTGTTGTGCCTTGAGCGCTGCCCGGGCCTGGTGCGAGAGCGCCAGACCGTAAGGCCGAATGGCGAGCTTCTGTAGCGGCAGTGACAGGGACTCATTCATACCCGAGCAACTCGTAATCACGCTGATAAACCCGACGTACCAGACGCCGGGTGCGCACCGAACAGAACTCGCGCGCCGGCATCGATTGCCGTTCCCGCGAGCCGTTGACGTGAGGCAACTCGCCAGTCAGCCCCAACTGTTCGCAAACCAGACGAAAATCCCGCGTCAGGTGTTCCTGATAACCGATGAAGTCCAGCGCCAGATGCCCCAGCGAGTCCGTCAGAAAGTCGGTCTGCGCGGCAAAGTGCAATTGCCGGGCAATCGTTTCCGGATGCAGCCAGCGCGCGACAAAATCGTCGAAATCCCGGTACTGCCGCACCAGCCGTTGCGCCATATGGTCACGCGCGCTCAACTCGTTGCCACGCAAAAAGGCGTAGGCCGAATAGGCACGTTCCAGCGGGTCGCGAACAAAAGCGAACTTGAAGGCGTTGGCGAACTGCTCGGGAAACTGCTCTTCATACCAATACAGCGGCAAGTGCCCGGGTCGCCAGCCGTCGAACAGCGCCGTGCAAACGCTGCTGCCGGCGCATTTCGGAACATGGATAAACAGGCAGGAGCGCTGCTGGAAGGCCTGAGGAAACGTCAGGTTGGCCGACATCGACTTGTTCACCACCTGCCGATCGACCACCGACAGGCGCCCGAGCAGAAAAGCCCGCTGTGGCTTGGGCAGCAGTTTCCAGAGATAGCGTTGCAGCATGAAAGCACCCGCGCGACGGGGATGGCCCCCTCGATGGAAGTCAGAGTTCGTTGAGGAACCTTAACAAGCGCGGTGCCCGGTTTTATTCCGGTTTGGTCAAGAAGGGTAAAGGTCTGGATACAAACGACTGTGGGAGCGAGCAGGCTCGCTCCCACAGGGCAGGGCCTGGAGTCAGGCGATATCTTCGGCCGGGGCATCGAGGCCCATGGCGTTGAGGCGCGCGTAGTAACCATTTTGCGCCAGCAACTGGTCGTGGGTGCCGCGCTCGACGATGCGCCCCTGATCCATGACCAGAATCAGGTCGGCCTTCTCGATGGTCGACAGACGGTGAGCGATCACCAGCGTGGTACGCCCCTTCATCACCTGATCCAGTGCCGCCTGAATGTGCCGTTCGGACTCGGTGTCGAGTGCCGAGGTGGCCTCGTCGAGAATCAGCAGCGGTGCATTCTTCAGCAACGCACGGGCAATCGCCAGACGCTGGCGCTGGCCACCGGAAAGCAAGACGCCGTTCTCGCCGACCTGAGTGTCCAGGCCTTGCGGCAACTGCGAAATGAAGTCCATCGCGTAGGCATCACGCGCGGCTTTTTCAATGTCTTCACGCGGCGCACCGGCCAGATCGCCATAAGCGATGTTGTTGGCCACGGTGTCACTGAACAAAGTGACGTGCTGAGTCACCTGAGCGATGTGACGACGCAGGTTGAGCAGTTTGTACTGTTCGACTTCCACATCGTCGATGAGGATTTCGCCCTTGTCGTGGTGATAGAAACGCGGAATCAGGTTGGCCAGCGTCGACTTGCCGCTGCCCGAACGCCCGACCAGTGCGACCATCTGCCCTGGCTGGACCGAGAAACTGATGTCGTCCAGCACCTGGCGTTCGGTGCCAGGGTAGGTGAAGCTGAGGTTGCGCACGTCCAGACGGCCACTCACCGCATCGCGCTCGACGGTGCCGGTATCGACTTCCGGCTCGACATCCAGCTGCTCGAAAATGCTCTCGGCACCGGCCACGCCTTTCTGAATGGTCGAGCTGACTTCGGACAATTGACGGATCGGCTTGGGCAGCAGGCCCGCCAGCGTGATGTAGGCGACCATGTCACCGGCCGAGGCGTCACCGCGCAGGTACAGCACCAGGAACATCAGCACGGCCATGGCGGTGTAGATCACCAGTTGCAGCATCGGCGTATAGATCGCACCCGTGCGAGTCATGCGCAGTTGCTTGTCGGTGTTGCCCTGGCTGGCATCGAGGAAGCGCTTTTCTTCATAGGCCTCGCCGCCGAAGCTGCGAACCACGCGATAACCCTGGATGGTTTCCGAGGCCACATGCGTGACATCGCCCATCGCCAGCTGGATCTTCTTGCTCTGCTTGCGGAATTTTTTGCTGGCGGTGCGCACCATTACGGCGATCAGCGGCAGGATCGCCACCATCACCAGGGTCAGCTTCCAGTTCATGAACAACAGCGAGGCAAACAGGAAGATCACCGTCATGCCTTCACGGATTACGACCTTGATCGCATCTGTTGCCGCCCCCGTGACCATCGTCACGTTGAAGGTGATACGCGAAATCAGATGACCGGAGTTATGCTTGTCGAAATAGCGGTTAGGCAGCACCAACAGGTTGTTGAACAACTGCACACGCAAGTCATGCACCAGCCCGAGAGAAACCTTGGCCAGGAAATAGTTGCCCAGATAGGAGCCCAGTCCCTGCCACGCGGCGATCAGGATGATCAACAGCGGCACGGCCTGCAGCAGCTGCAGGTCACGCAGATAGGGCACGGAGGGAAACAGCACCGCTTCAGGGTTGGACAGGCCATCGACAAAGTACTTGAGGATGTAGCCAAGCATCGGTTGCGTCGAGGCGAAAATCAGAAAGCCGACGATGCTGATCAGGAACAGACTGATGTACGGCCGGACATAGCCGAGCAGGCGGAAGTAGATTTTCAAGCTCGATGGGCTTGCGGCGGGACTGGAATCGGTCATATCACGCGAAAGTCGATAAAAAGGACGCTGACTTTAGCACAGCTTCTTCAGGGTTCTGGCAATCGGCGAAAGGCTGTTATTGTTATGCACCTCTTCTGTATCAAATAGCCATCACTCGAATGGTCGATCAACCTCAGGAATGAATCTCACAGCATGCAACTTCGCGGCTTCAGCAGTACGTCCAATCGGATTTTCGATTTCATTAGCCTGTGGATTCTTCCCACCGGTTTTTTCCTGCTCCTGTGCGCGCTGTTCTTCTTGCCGGGTCGAAGTCTGCATCACAAGTTGTTCTATGGCCTGTTCAGCATTCCGACACTGATCGCGCTGTGCCTGCGCCCGCGCGAACTCAAGGAGCTGCTGCGCGAGCCGATTTTCACCGCGGTTCTGCTGTTCGCCGCCTGGGCATTGCTCAGCCTCGCCTGGGGGCCGGGCGGGGAGCCGCTCGGCGGAATGTTCAAGCCGCCACTGCATACCTTGCTGCTGTTTGCCGGCTGCTACCTGCTGGTGCGCTACCGCAGCGACATCCTGCAACCCTTGCTGTTCGGCGCCGCGTTGGTCGCGCTGATTGCCACGACCATTTTCCTGTTCATGTTCGCCCGGGTTTATGAGCCGGGCATGCGCCTGATCGGCGGTGGTGCCTTCGATAACCCGTTGCTCAGCTCGCACCTGTTCGGCTTCTTCAGTGCCTACTGGCTGAGCGTGACCATGACCTGCAAACGTCGCCAGATGATGTGGCTCAGCTTGCCGGCGATGGCAATCATGTTCATGGCCGTGATCGGCACCGGTTCCCGGACGCCGTTGGTGGCACTGACCATGGCGGCGCTGTGGCTGTGTTTCATCTGCTGGAACAAGCGCTCGGTGGGGTTACTGATCGCGCTGGTCCTGAGCGGCGTAGCAGTCATTACGCAGTTTTCGCAGATGATCACCGAACGTGGCGACTCCTATCGTCTGGAAATCTGGCAGAAGGTACTGCACATGATTGCCGATCATCCATGGATCGGTCATGGCTACAGCGCCAGCCTTGCCGTAGACCCCGGTAACGGCATCAGCTTTCAGGAGCCGCACAGCTTTATCCTGGGTGTGCTGTATTACGTCGGCATCATCGGCTTGCTGCCCTGGCTGTTCTTCCTGCTGTGGGGCCTGCTGAGCAGTTGGCGCCAGCGTGTGCAGCCACTGCTGATCATTGCCTCGACCTGGCTGGTATTCGGTATCGGCGCCGGGCTGACCGAAGGCGGCGGAATAATCTCGCGGCCCAAGGAGCACTGGTTCCTGTTGTGGATCCCGCTGGCACTGATCGCAGCGTTGAGCATCAATCAACGCGCGCGGCGCCTGTTGACCCAGCCGGTGCAAAAGCTTGCGACCGCTGACCTGGAGCACATGAGCAGCACGGCCCAGATCATTGAAGAAGATGGCCTCGGACCGAAAGTCCTGCGCCTGACCGACGGCAGCTTCCTCAAGCTGTTCCGCCGTCGCCGCTGGTACACCTCCGGCAGTTTCAATCCCTACTCCGAACGTTTCGCGGTCAACAGCGAACAACTGCGTCAGATGGGCATCCCGACCCCGCAAATATTGAATCTGTACCGTCTCGACGATGGCAGCAGCGCTGTGCATTACGCGCCGTTGCCGGGGCACACGCTGCGTCAGGTGCTGCAGAGCATTACGGCTCCGGCGGTGCGCCAGGCGCTGGTGGAGCGCTTTGGCAAATTCATGGCGCAACTGCACGAGAAAGGCGTTTATTTCCGCTCGCTGCACCTGGGCAACGTACTGGTACTGGAAGACGGCGAGTTCGGCTTGATCGATCTGGCCGACCTGCGCATCTACCCTACCCCGCTCAGTCTTTCCCTGCGCCAACGCAATTTGCGTCATATGCAACGTTACACTGTCGACAAACGCTGGCTGTTCGAGGATCACCTCGATGCGTTGCTCCAGGGGTACGCCATGACGGCGTCCAAATCCGCGGTTGAAAATCTGCACAGGCAAGTGCTGGCCGGCAACACCCCGGTCCGGGTTCATTGATGATCGAAACCAATCCGCTTATCGCGCTGGCAGCCTATCTGCTGGCCATCATCACTTCCGCCCTGCTGTTGCGTGCGGTGCCGAAAATCGCTCGGCACCTGCAGCATTCCGGCGAAAGTCGATATGCCAGCATCGACGGCCTGCGTGGCTATCTGGCGTTTGGTGTGTTCGTGCACCACTCGGTCATTACCTGGATCTTCTTGCGCACCGGGGTGATCGACTTTCCGCCGAGCAACTTCTATTCGATGCTCGGTCAGGGCAGCGTCGCGCTGTTCTTCATGATCACCGGTTTTCTGTTCTGGAGCCGCCTGCTCGCGCAGGGACGCAACCACGACTGGCTGGCGTTCGGCGTGTCACGGGTATTTCGCCTGTATCCGCTTTATCTGCCACTGATGCTGCTGGTGTTCGTCTCGGTCTTCCACTTGCAGGACTGGCAAATGAAGGAGCCTGGCCTGGAGCTGTTCAAACAGATCCTCGCCTGGCTGACGTTCGACCGCCCGGACATCAACCAGTACCGCCACTCCGGCATGCTGATATCCAACGTCACCTGGACGCTGGCCTATGAGGTGTTTTTCTACATGGCGCTGCCATTGGCCGGGCTGGTGTTCATCTACCGCGGCAGCTGGTTGCAGGTGGTGCTGTGCCTGATCGGCATCTACACGCTGTACCAGGTCATCGGCTGGGAACATTCGCTGAAGAAACACTTTCTGGCGAGCTTCCTCGGTGGCATCGCCGCCGCCTACTGGATTCGCCGGCCGGCGCTCGTGGCGTGGAGCCAGTCGCGTCTGGCGAGCATCATCGCCGTGCTCGCGCTGGTGATTGCGTTCACCGCGTTCAGTCGTGCATTCAAGACTGCACCGCTGTTTTTGCTGGGGTTGTTTTTCGTGATCGTGGCGTCCGGCAATAATCTGTTCGGCGCGCTGAAACCACGCAGCATTCGCTGGCTAGGCGAAATCAGCTACAGCACCTATCTGCTGCACGGGTTCGTGCTGTGGCTGATGGTGCAACGGCTGCCGCTGCTGCTGAATATCGATGCGCGGGAAACAGCGGTGTACCTGCCCTTGGTGGCCGTCTGCACGTGCTTGCTGATTCTGATCAGCAGCGCGACGTTCCTCTATATCGAGCAGCCGGGCATGGCTGCCGGCAAGAAGGTTGTGCATTGGCTGCGCCAGCGTCAGAAGGGCGAAAAGCGCTTGCCGGAGAAGGTCGCCCGCTGAGCGCGAGCGACCGCTGCCTCAGTCCTTTTCCAGCGGGGAAAAGAGCAGGCGCCCCAAGCCGCGCCAGGTCTTCTTGTTCCAGGCCTTGAACGGGATCTGCGCCAGCAGCTCCCTTGCCAGTTTGCGATTGCGGTTGGCGGTCTTGAGGAACATCGAGTTCAGCGCCTTGAAGCGCACTTCGTCGTACAGCGGATGATCGCTGAACAGCGCATAGGTGCGCAGGATGTTCTCGATCATGAAGCGATGATTCTTGTACGAGTTGGTGGCGTGCTTGCGGTAGCGCGCCATCACCACGTTCAAACCGTCGATGAAGTAGCCAGCACGGGTCACCTTGAGCTCGATGTACAGGTCTTCAAGACGAATCGTCGGATCGAACCCTCCCACCTTTTCCAGCGCCTCGCGACGGATCATCAACGTCGGTGCCGGTGGATACGGCTTGCGCTCAAGAAACATGTCGTCGAAATCGAGGCGGCGAAACGGCACGTCGCGGCGCTGACGTTTCTCCGGGTAAAGACTGCCGTCGGCGTGCATCAGCTCGATATTGCCGGCACAGATCCCGACTTCAGGCTTGCCGTCCATGTACGCCACCTGGGTGGCAATACGTTCGGGGTACATGATGTCGTCGGAGCCGAACGGCACAATCAGGCTGCCCTTCGAACGGGCGATCGCGCCGTTGAGGGTATTGGTCAGGCCCTGATTCTGCTGCACACGGAAATCGAAGCCGTACTGCGCCTGCAACGCGCTGATGCGCTCGACGCTGTCGTCCTTCGAACCGTCGTCGACCACCAGCAACTCGACGTTCTTGTAGCTCTGGTTGAGGACGCTGAGGATGCTTTCCTCGATGTACGGGCCGTGGTTGTACGAGGCGATGATCACGGTGACGAGGGCGTTGGCTTCGCTCATG
The DNA here is from genome assembly GCF_029960145.1 of Pseudomonas sp. PS01299. Taxonomy (NCBI): domain Bacteria; kingdom Pseudomonadati; phylum Pseudomonadota; class Gammaproteobacteria; order Pseudomonadales; family Pseudomonadaceae; genus Pseudomonas; species Pseudomonas sp. PS01299. Next base: position 12,194 of record NZ_JASCPO010000038.1, read on the forward strand.
ACTCTTTCTTCGCTCACGGTTTTCTCTTCGCTCACGGCTGCTCCTTGCGGGCCTGCTCCAGGCCGGAATCGATCAGGTCCAGATACTCATGACGGAACACCTCGATGTCGTGCTGTTCCTGCAGATAACGGTAGGCCTGTTCGCCCTTGGCCTTGAGCTCGTCGTCCGACAGCGCCAGATAGTGATCCAGCGCGGCGACCAGACTCGGCACGTCCTTGGGCGTGATCGCCAGACCACCGGCACCTTCGATCAGCGGCAACATCGCCGGCACGTTCGAAGCGATCACCGGCAAATGGCCGCTCATGCCTTCGAGCAAGGCCAGGCCCAGGCCTTCGGCCAGCGACGGCATGGTCCAGATGTCGAACGCACGCACGTATTGCAGAGCGTTTTCCTTGAAGCCCAGCAGGTGCGCGCGACCGCTCAGGCCCAGTTGCTCGATCTCGGCCGCCAGCGGCGCTTGCAGGCGCCCGGCACCGATGATCGCCAACTGGGTGTTCGGGTATTTGTCCTTCAATGCGGCAAAGGCTTGCAGCAGATAGGTGTGGCCCTTGACCGACACCAGCCGCCCCAACGCACCGATCAAACGCACATTCGGATCGAGGCCCAACAACTCGCGAGCTTTTTCGCGGCTGTGCTGCAAGCCCTCGGCCTGCTCGATGTCGATGGCATTGGTAATGGCGTAGGTGTTCTGGTCGGTAAAGCCGCAATCGCAATCGAGCAGGTACTGTTTGACCGCCGGCGACACGCCGACGAAGCGCCAGTGCCGATCGATCAGACGCTGGGTCTGGCGTCGTCGGTAAAAGCGATCGTACTCACCGAAACCATGGGAGATGCCAATGCACAGCGGCACCTTCAACCAGCGGTTGAGCGCGAGCATCATGTTCACCGGTTTGAAGCGGTTGCAGATCACCACGTCGAACTTTTCCCGGCGGCAGAACTTGTACAACTGCCACATCGCCCGCAGGCGCATGCCCTTGAGCGACTTGTCGGAAAACTCGAAGTACACCGAATGGTCGGCGCGGCTCACCGGCTCGCCCGGCCCCGGTTTGCCGCGCAGGAAAGCGGCGGTGATCTCATAGCGCTCGCTCGGCAATGCCTTGACGATCTGCTCGGCGAGGTCGGCAAAGTCATGGGCTTTGACGTTGTAGTCGGGTTGCAGCTGCAACACCTTGAACCGTTGACTCATGACTCTCCCCGCTGGACGCCTGTCTCACCGTGCTTCAGTAGCCAGAACAACTCCTGGCGCCTGACTGCTTTTCGAAAAAATTCGTTTTCGCCGTACACCGACCCAGCCCGCCCGGCGAGCACACGCTGGATAACCCGGCGCAGGCGACGCTTGAACGGTGCCGGCGGCTGCAGGTCATGCATCATGCCCAGCGCCATGGCCTTGTCCCGTTGCAGCTCGATGGACAACGGCAGGCACAGCGGCTGCATCGGCACCGCCGCATCGAAGGCCGGCGGCAAGGCAATGCCCTGCCCGGTGTTGCCCATCGGCCAGCGGTCGTTGTCGTGCAAGTGGTTGGCGTAACCGAGCAGCGTCGGCTGCCAGTCGAGACCCTGGAGCGCCTGCAAAACCGCTTGCTGCGCGCAGATATGGTCAGGGTGGGGATCGAGGGTCGGATGCGGCAGCACGATCACCTCCGGACGCGCGCGCAGCAGCACTTCACGCAGGTCGGCCAGCAGGTTGTTCCAGGTCGGCGCACCATCGGCATCGCCCGGCAGAGTGAACGGATTCAACTGGCGAAACAGTCGCGTGTCGTTCAGGTCGGCTTCGCGCGAGCCCACCGCCTGATTCGGCGCGGCCTGCATCGCCGCCAGTTGCAGGCAAAAGTAACCGAGTTGCACGCAGTGTTCCTGCGGCACACCGGCCCAACGCGGCACGGCGAGGCTGTCCCAGGCGCGCAACCGGCCCTTGAGCCGTGCCGCCTCGACCTTGCTCATGCCCATCTGTTGATAGTGTTCGGGTTCGATCTCGCCAGCGGTCAGGGTGACGATCCAGGCTTCGTCGGCCTGACTGTACAAGCCATAGGCAGCCAACTCGGCATCGTCGGCGTGCGGGGCGATCACCATCACCCGCTGACGGCGGTAGTCCGGCTGCTCCAATGCCCACAGCACCGGCTCGCCGGAGACCCGGCAGAAGCGTCCGCGCAGACGCAACTGGCCTTGCGACAGGGCTTGCGCCTGACCGCTGAGGTTCAGGTAACGCAGGCCATTGACCCCGCGCTCGAAGGTTTGTGCATCAGGATGCGTCCCGCCGAGCAGTTCCACGCGCGGATCGAGAAAACGTCCCAGCCAGGTGCTTTTGACCTTTACCGCGAGGATCAACGTCGCTTCGTCGACCAGCATCACACCCTCGTCCAGGCGCAATTGCTCGCCGCTCAAATGCACCTTCGGCTGCGGCGTGAACGGCGGGAAGCTGTACTGATAATCGTCTTTCGGCGAATAGAACAGGTGATCGGCAAACCACGCTTCATGGGCGACCCAGCCAACCACCGCGAGCACCAGCGGCAACCACCACGCCACCAGGACCCCGAGCACGATCAACACGATCAACACGATCAACAGCGTGATGCGTTTATTGCGACGATGACGCTTGAGCAGTTGCTGTTTGCGGCTCATGGGCTGACTCATACGGTGAACACCGGCACAGGATTGCACCAGCGATCCTTGTATTCACGGTCGGCGCGACCGAAGGAAAACCGCAATGGCTTGTCCAGTGCTCGCGCATGCTCCCAGGCGCTTTGCGTATTGAGGAAGCTCAACACGCTGCCGGGGCTGAACTCGCGGGTTTCGGGATCGACGCCGCCGTTGATGTACTCGACGCTGATCCACTCTGGGGCCTCAACGCGGTACACCAGTTGAATGGCGATTGGCGCGTCGTTGAGGAAAATCACCGAGCCAATCAGCAGTTCGCGCAGCAGCTCGATGACTTCGGCCATGCGCGCCGCGCCGGTGGCCGGGAAGCCCCAGCGGCGCTGGAACAGATCACAGTAGATCGCCGCCAGTTCGGCACTGGAGAACTCGGCAACCGGACGCACCACGCCACCCGCCTCCTCCAGCAGGCGCAATTCGCGGCGCTGGTTGTAGCGAAACTTCTTCGACAGCTCTTCAGGGGTGCGGGCCATGGCCAATTGTTCGGTCTGCAACTTGAGGCCGCTGAAGCGGTTTTCGTTGAGCGCCGACAGATAGCGTGCGCGATGGCGCAGGGGTGCCTGGGCATCGACCGCGGCCGGCAGGATCAGCTCGGCATTGCCGAGGTCGAACAGGCCTTTCTTGCCGTTACGCTTAAGCACGTCCTTGGACAGGGCCAGGTCGCGGCCCCAGGTCGGGATTGCCGCTTTGACTTCACCGTCCTGCTCCCAGGCCAGATAGCGCACCGGGATGCCGGCCAGATCAGCCAGACGTTCGACGACCAGTGGATGCGTCGCGACGCTGCCGCCAAAACGTTGCCAGGCGCTGGCATAGGTGGAGGCGTCAACGGGCGACCAGCCACGTTCGCGCCAGCCTTGAAATCGGTTGAGCATCAGCCCCTCGGTGCCAGATCGGTAACTTGCGGCAGACGCCAGAAGGTGTCGCGCACCGCACGGTCGGAGAAACGCTCACGCAGGCGATCGAGCATCAGCTCGGCGCACTGCCGGCGTTGCTGATCATCCATACCGGCCAAATGTTGCAGGCCTTGTGCAAGGTGTTCGGCATCGCCCAGCGGGAACAGAATCCCTACACCTTCGACCACTTCCTTGGCCCCGCCACAGGCCGTGGCGAGCAACGGCACGCCGGCCGCCATGGCCTCCAGCAGCACCATGCCGAACGGTTCGTGATCGGAGCTCAGGGCAAACACATCGAAGGCGCGGAAGTAATTGCGCGCGTCCGGCACCTGACCGAGAAACAACACCCGATCGCCGATGCCCAGTTCGCGCGCCAGCTCCTTGAGATCCTGTTCCAGACGGCCCTTGCCGAGAATCACCAGCTGGCTGTTGCCCGGCAGACCGGGTAACGCCGCGGCGAAACCGTGCAGCAAGGTGGCCTGATCCTTGTCCGGGTGCAGCCGTCCGACGTTGCCGACAATGAACGCATCCGCCGCCAGACCGAGGGTCTCGCGAGCCTCGCGGGCTGACACCTGACTGGCCTGCAAGGCCGGCACATCGATGCGGTTGTACAAGGTCTGGATGCGAGTGGACGGCCATTTCGGCAGGCAGCGCCGCATGTCGTCGCGTACCGCGTCGGACACACCGAGCAGGCTCAGACGCTTGCGGAAAATATGCGCGAACAGCTTGCGCGTGCCACGTTTGTAATCGTCAAACGCGTGGTGCACGCCAATCACCGGCAGCGACGTGCCGAGCAAGGCGATGTAGATCGGCTTGAAGCGATGGGCGATGCAGAAACTGAAATTGCGTGAAGCGGCGATCTTGCGCAGATCGCCGATGGCGCCCAGCTTCAGGCCACGAATGGCCTTGGAGCTGTATTCCATGAACAACACTTCATCGGAAGCACACGCTGCAGCCACCTCGCTATCGGCGGCCCCGGTCAGAAAGACCGTGGTCACCCGATAACCGGTGCCCGCGAACAGGCTGGCGTACTGCCGTGCGCAGTCGAGGAACGGCCCGTCATAGCCGTGACAGAACTGCAGCACATGGCGTTCAGCCGAGCGAGTCATAAGCGTTTGCGCCCTCTTTGACCACCAGAATGTCTTCCATGATCAGGTACTGCAGATCGGAGCCGAAGAACATGTTCAGGGCGTCGGTCGGCGAGCAGATCATCGGTTCACCACGACGGTTCAGCGAGGTGTTCAGCGACACGCCGTTGCCGGTGAGGTTTTCCAGCGCCTTCATCATGTCGTAGTAGCGCGGGTTGTATTCGCGCTTGAGGACCTGAGCCCGGGAAGTGCCGTCTTCGTGAACAACTTCCGGCACGCGGGTCTTCCACTCTTCCGCCACTTCGAACGTGAAGGTCATGAACGGCGCCGGGTGATCGATCTTGATCATCTGCGGTGCAACGGTGTCGAGCATCGACGGGCAGAAAGGCCTCCAGCGCTCGCGGAACTTGATCTGGTGGTTGATCCGGTCAGCCACACCGGCCACGCTCGGGCAACCGATGATCGAACGACCACCTAGCGCACGCGGGCCGAACTCCATGCGGCCCTGGAACCAGGCCACCGGGTTGCCATCGACCATGATCCTGGCGATCTGCTCCGGCATGTTGTCAAGCTTGCGCCAGGTCGGCTTGTTCTCGTGACGGGCGCACGCGGCGATCACGTCTTCGTTGCTGTACGACGGGCCGAGGTAGACGTGTTCCATCTTCTCGACCGGCACGCCACGGGCGTGGGACACATAGGCCGCTGCGCCGACCGCGGTGCCGGCATCGCCGGACGCCGGTTGCACGAACAGTTCCTTGATGTCATCGCGGGCGATGATTTTCTGGTTCAGCTTGACGTTCAACGCACAGCCACCGGCGAAGGCCAGCTTGCCGGTTTCCTTGAGCACGTCGCCCAGGTAGTAGTCGATCATCTGCAACGCCAGTTTCTCGAACAGCGCTTGCATGCTCGCGGCGTAGTGGATGTACGGCTCGTCGGCGATGTCGCCCTCACGCTTCGGACCCAGCCACTCGATCAGCTTCGGCGAGAAGTAGAAGCCTTTGCCCTTCTCTTTGTAGCGACGCAGGCCGATCACGTTGGCGTAGTCGGTGTTGATCACCAGTTCGCCGTTCTCGAACGAGGCCAGACGCGAGAAGTCATATTTGCTGGCGTCGCCGTACGGCGCCATGCCCATGACCTTGAACTCGCCGTCGAGCATCTCGAAACCGAGGAACTCGGTGATCGCGCCGTACAGGCCGCCGAGGGAGTCCGGATCGAAGAATTCCTTGATCTTGTGGATCTTGCCGTTTTCGCCATAACCGAAGAAGGTCGTGGCGTACTCGCCCTTGCCGTCGATGCCGAGGATCGCGGTTTTCTCTTTGAAACCCGAGCAGTGGTAGGCGCTGGAGGCGTGAGCCAGGTGGTGCTCGACCGGCTCGATCTTGATCTTCTTCGGATCAAAACCCAGTTGCTCCAGGCACCAGACGATCTTGTTGCGATAGCGCTTGTAGCGACGGTTGCCCATCAGGATCGCATCGAGGGCGCGATCCGGCGCGTACCAGTAACGCTTGGCATAGTGCCAGCGGGCCTTGCCGAACAGGCTGATCGGGGCGAACGGAATCGCCACCACATCAACGTCGGACGGCTTGATACCGGCCTGCTCCAGGCAGAACTTCGCCGATTCGTAGGGCATGCGGTTCTTTGCATGCTTATCGCGGACGAAGCGCTCTTCTTCAGCCGCCGCCACCAGCTTGCCGTCGATGTACAAGGCGGCTGAAGGGTCATGGCTAAGGGCGCCGGACAGGCCAAGAATCGTCAATGCCACAGGGTCTAGCCTCTTTAGTCTGCATTCAGGCGCGATGCGCCTTGAAAATTGATGTGCCCTCGCACCGGGCGAGAGACAGCTAAAGGGCGGGATTATAGCGTAAACGTGGCGGGAATGACCCTGTGCGAATTGCCCCAGGTGAATCGGCCAGGTGAAACCTTGCTTTCACACTCAATAACCGCCCGCGCGCCAATAGATACCGAGACTGCCGTCACTGGCTTGACGGTAAATCGTATACGGCAACACCACCGTATCCAGCACCCCGGACAACGGCAGGTCCAGCAGCACGAACGGCACCAGGACGCCGGAGGGGTCTGGGGGCGCGTGGAGTACGCAGAAGTCGAACGCCAGACCGCTGTAGATTCGCGGAATCGATTGGCAGTAGGTTTTCTGTTTGCGCATGTCGCGGGCGACGTCAGCGTCCATTTGCAACACCGAGGCGGCGGTGCCGCAGCCGGATAAAAGCCATGCGCATGTGCTGAGTGTTACGGCGTTTTTGATGGTCAAGTCTTGCCCTCCGAAGTGGTCAGGGCAAGCTAGCATCGGGGCTGGAGCGGGCACAGTTCATGCCTTCTGGAGCAGCTGTAGGACAAATCAGTGCAGTTTGTCCGCTATTGCTCAACGGGAGTTTTTTGGGGCTTTAAAGCCCTGTTGCGAGCAGGCTCGCTCCTACAGGGAAATGCTTTCCCATGTAGGAGCCAGCCTGCTGGCGAAGGCGGTTCAGGCCGCGCTGGAGATGTCCTTGGGCAACCGCTGATCGATCACCTGATACAGCGCGCTGTTCTCGGGCCAGTTGCGCATGAACCGTGCCCGATCCCGCGCATAGGCCGCTGCGAAACTTCCGACAGAGCTGTGCTGACACATCGAATCCAGATCGATCAGTGCCCAGCGATCTTCCTGCCAGAACAGGTTATGCCCCTTGAAGTCGCCATGGCTGATGCGCTCGGCAATCAATCGTGCGAACAGTCGATCCAGCGCCTGCAACTCGGATTCCGGCGCCGCACCGCTTTCCACATACGGCGCAAAGCGCTCGATGATGTCCGGCCCCGGCAGGAACTCGGTCACCAGATAAGCACGGCTGCGCAACCATAAAAAACGCTTTTCCAGCACCGCCAGTGGTTTCGGCGTGGCAATGCCGAGGAACGCCAGGCGATTGCCTTCGCGCCACGAATGCCACGCGCGGCTCGGGCGCCAGAAGCGCTTGAGCCAGTGCGCAAAGCCTTTGATGTTGTAGCGCTTGATCACCAGCGTACGCCCGGCCACTTCGACCTTGCCGACGCTCGCCGCGCCGCCGGTCTTGTACAGATGGCCCTGATCGAGCAGCGCATCGGCCTGATCCAGCACCGGGAGCATCGCCGCTTCTTCCTCGCGACGGATCGCCCGCAGACCGAACGCACCGCGCTGCACACTGAACAACGTGCACTCGCGGCCCACCTTGATCAGATAATCCTTCAGGCGCCAGGCGCGCACCTTGGCGATCTGCTTCTGCAAGGCTTCCAGCGGCAACGCGTGCTCGCTGTTGCTCAGCAGGTAATACACCAGCAATTCTTCGGTGAACGGCTCCAGTGACTTGGGCAACTGGGCGAAAAACACCCCGAGGTTTTCCAGCACTTTCTGCCGCGACAGCGGCTGGCCAGCGGTCTCGGCACAAATCCCGGCGCCATCGATCAGGTACAACTGACCGCCCTGGCGCAGCAGGTTGTCGAGGTGCAGATCTTCCTGCCACAGTCCTTTGCCATGCAGTTGGCCAATCGCGCCCAGCGCCTCGGCGAGTACCGCCGATTGCTCGTCCGCCAGCACCGGCAGTGATTCGACTTTCTGCCAGGCATCACCGAGGCTTTCAGCACCTTCGAGGAACTCGAACAGCAGCCAGCCGCCCTCGCCATCCTTCAGGCCATCAGCCAACAACAGCGGCGTGGTCAGACCTTGTTCGGCGAGCAACTTGACGCCCGCCAGTTCGCGCTGAAAATGCCGCGCAGCCTTGCTGCCCACCAGTAATTTGGCCAGCACCGGCCGCCCGCGCCAGACCCCGGCACCGACATAGCGCTGCCCCGGCAGCACCCGCAGCAGACTCAGCAGTTGCAGATCCGCTGGGCCTGCCGCATCGGCAAGCGAAATCGTCAGCGGCAGACTCGGCGCACGTCCGGCGTTTTTCAGTTCGGACAAGCGCATCAACGGGTCTCCTTGCGACTGCGCCGTGCAGTCAGGCGCGTCACCCAGCTGTCGACCAGCGAACTGTCGACTGGCTGATCGAGATAGGCCGCGAGCAATTCGCGTAATTGCGCCTCGCTCCATTCCGGCGCACGACGCAGTAGCGGCTCCAGATCCTTGACCCGGTCGCGCATGCCGAACAGCAGGGGTCGGGTCTTTTCCAGGTCGATCAACTGCGCCTTATACGCGCCGCCATCAGCCTGCAAAAAGATGTGTTTCGGATAAAAGCAGCCGTGTACCTGACGCACGCCGTGCAGCTGGCGCGCCAGTTGTCCACAGGCCTGGAGAATGGCCGATTGCTGCGCGGTGCTCAGCTCGGACCAGCGTTGCAGCAACGAGTCGAGATCATCCCAGCCGTCGAGGGCACGAGTCAGCAGGATCGCCCGGACATCGCCCTTGACCTTGCGCTCACCGAAGAACGCCGCTTGCAGCGCCGGGATCCCCAACTTGTTGTAGCGGCTGATGTTGCGAAACTCGCGGGCGAAACTCGGCTCGCCGAACGGCGCATGCAGGGTGCGGGTCAGGTAGTTGCTCTGGCGCTTGAGGTAGTAGGCCTGCCCTTCCAACTCCAGGCGAAACACGCTGCTCCAGCCACCGCCATCGGTGTTCGGTTCGTCCACGGCTTCGAGCTGTTTGGCCCAGAGCGCGTCGAAAGTGCCGAGGCCATGACGCTCAAGTAGCGCCCGGTCTTCAGCGGCCAGGAAATCAGTCATTCGCGTCCCTCGAAAAATCTCACCACGTGGCGAATCCGTTTCTTGTCGGCGGCATTCAGCCGATCACGTCCGCGGTATTGCAGGTAGAAGCGCAGGCGCTGGGTGTTCGACAGGTGATACTTGGCCACCTTGTCGAGACAGGCCAGATCCTTGGTGATCCGGTATTTGAGCCAGAAGCCGCGCCAGAAATCGCCGTTCGGGCAGTCGATCAGAAACAGCTGCGCCTGATCGTCGATCAGCAGGTTGCGCCATTTCAGATCGTTATGGGTAAAGCGGTGGTCGTGCATGGTTCGGGTGTAGCCGGCCAGTTGCCGGCTGATGCCATCGACCCACAGACGATCCTTGAGTTTCGGATCGTTGCGTTCGGCCAGCGCCGACAGGTCTTCGGTGCGCGGCAGCTCGCGGGTGATCATGGCGCCACGGGCATAGGCCGCGCCACGTCGCTCCAGACCCCAGGCCACCACTTCGGCGGTGGGAATGCCCCATTTGGCGAAGCGTTTTAGGTTCTGCCACTCCATCTTCACCCGTGGCTTGCCCAGGTAACGGCGCAAGCCTTTACCGGCGCCGACGTAGCGTTTGACGTAGTAATTCACGCCGTTGCGCTGCACGCGGATGACTTCGGACAGCGGATCACGGGTCAGACGTTCGCCCTGCAGGGCAAACACCGCTTCGAGGCTGCCGAAATCTTCGGCCAGTTCGCTGTATTGCGGTTCAAGCGTCCAACCCGCCATCAGAGCGCATCCCCGTAACGCTGTTTGCGCGCATAAAGCTTGTTGGCCTTGCCTTCGAGCCAGCTGAGCAACGGCGCTTCTTGCGCCAGGATCTGCCGTAGCGGCTGCTGGAAGTAGCCTTTGAGGAAACGCAGCTTGTCGCGACGGGTCAGGCCGATGTCCAGCGCCGAGAAATACAGCGCGGCCAGATCCTTGTTGCGCCAGCGTTGAGTGATCCGAGGACGGGTCTGGGCGCGGTGCAGGTCGATCACCGAGAGTTTGAAATCGTCCGGGGTGATCGGCTTGTCGGTGTGCAGCAGAAAGTGGCAGATGTAGCAGTCGCGGTGGTTGACCCCGGCGCGGTGCATCATGCCGGTCATGCGCGCGACTTCAGCGATCAGCGCGTGCTTGAGTTTCGGCTGCGGCGGGTTCTTGACCCAATCGATGCTCAAGTCTTCGAGGCTGATGGTCGGCGCCAGTTCTTCGGTGACGATGAACGAATGCTGATCCGCCGGGTTGCTGCCCTTCTCGCCGTAAGCCACGGCGGTCATGGTCGGCACCCCGACTTCCTGCAAACGCTGGATTGCCTTCCACTCCTGACCCGCGCCGAGCACCGGCAGCTTGGCGGTCAGCAGGTTCTTGAAGATCTCGCCCCAGCCGATGCCACGGTGGATCTTGACGAAAAATCCGTTGCCGTCGACTTCCGTGCGCAGAGTCCGTCGAGCTTCCAGCTCGCGGTAGACCTCGCCCTGCAAGCCTTCGACTTCGGCGAACGGGTCGCGCCCGGCCCAAAGGCTCTTGAACGGTTCAGCCAGCATCAACTTCATTTAAGCGTGCTCCGCCAGAATCACATCGGCCGCGTGCTGCGGCATGCTGTAGAGGTCGGCCGTCTCGGCGAAAGCCAGACCATTGCGGCTCCAGGCCGCGCGTGCAGCGTCGTCATTCAACATGTCAGTCAGGTACTGCGTCAGTTGCGCCTGATCGAACGGCTCGTCCAGCACTCGCCCGGCGTCCGCCTCGGCGATGTAATGGGCGTAACCGCAGACCGCGCTGACCAGCACCGGCAACCCGGCGACCAGCGCTTCGAGCAATACGGTGCCGGTGTTTTCGTTGTACGCCGGGTGGATCAACAGGTCGGCGCCAAGCAGGAAGCGCGGGATATCGCTGCGACCCTTGAGGAAGGTCACGTTGTCGCCCAGGCCCAAAGTCGTACTCTGCATCTGGAACAATTTGGGGTCATCCTGGCCGATTACAAACAGCCGGGTGCGCTTCTTCAGCTCGGCGGGCAGTGCAGCCAGCGCCTTGAGGCTGCGATCGACGCCCTTGGTCTTGAACCCGGAACCGATCTGCACCAGCAGCAGTTCGTCGTCCTTGAGGTTGAATTCGGCGCGGAAACCGGCGCGAATCTCGTCGGCATCCGCCGGCCGGCGACGGTCCTGGGCGATACCCGGCGGCAGCAGGTGGAAGCGCTCCAGCGGCGTGTCGTAGTGCTTGATGAACAGCGGCTGCTGCACTTCGGAAATCATCAGCACTTCGGTTTTCGCGTCTTTGGCGAACACCGCGCGCTCGTACTCGGCGAAGTGGCGGTAGCGGCCCCAGCGGCGGTACAGCGAATGGCGCAGGTTCTGCGCCTTGTCTTCGAAGCAGCCATCGGCGGCGTAGTAGACGTCCAGCCCCGGCATCTTGTTGAAGCCGATCAGGCGGTCCACCGGACGCTTTGCCAGATCCGCCTCCATCCACGCGCTGAGCTTCTCGTTGCGCCGATGGTTGAAGAACGCCTTGACCGGCGCCACCAGCACTTCGAAACCGGGCGGCACGTCGCCTTCCCAGATCAGCGTATAGACACGGATCTGATGGCCGCGCTTCTGGCATTCGAGGGCGATGCGCATGAAGTCGCGCTGCAAGCCACCGAACGGGAAATATTTGTACAGAACAAAAGCCAATTGCATCAGCGCAGCTCCTCAGCCATTAACAACGTGCTCAGTCGGCTGGCGACACGCTCGGGATTCAGACGCGTGAAGCACAGGGGCTGCTCGCGTTTCAGGTCAAACTGACGGGCATCCTGCGCGGTCGGTTGGTAAGTGCATTTCTTTTGCAGGCAAGGGGCGCAGGGGAAATCACTGGCCATGTGAATCTGCACCTTGCCGTAGGCGCCGGTCAGGCCCGGGTTGGTCGGGCCGAACAGGGAAATCGTCGGCACATCCAGCGCGGCTGCGAGGTGACCGAGACCGGTGTCCACCGCGACGCAAGCCTGGGCGCCGGCCAGCACTTTGCCGACCCCGGCCAGATTCAGCCTCGGTAGCACTTCGGCGTGCTTGAAACCGGCGGCAATCCGTTCGGCACGGGCCTTCTCCAGCGGGTTGCCCCACGGCAGCTTGACCCCGACACCCAGATAGCCGACCCGCTCGGTCAGCTCGCGCCAGTAGGCTTCCGGCCAGTGCTTGGTGTCCCACGTGGTGCCGTGCAGGAACACCACGAACGCGCTCTTGCGCGGCAATTCCACCAGACGCTCGACGTTGAGGCCGTAGTCGCCCAACCCTTTGGGCAGGTCATAACCGAGGGCGATGGCGAACAGCTGACGCACCCGTTCGACCGCATGCTGCCCACGGGCCACCGCCAGTTTGCGGTCATAGAAACGTGCAGCGATCGGCTCGCGCGCCGAGCCTTTGTCGAGGCCGGCCACCGGGGCTTTGACGTAGCGCGTCAGCCAGGCGCTTTTCAGCAGGCCCTGAGCGTCGATCACCAGATCGTATTGGCTGGCGCGCACGCTTTGCTTGAAGCGCTTCCAATCGCCGCTCTTGATGGTCTGCCAGAGGTTCTTGCGCCAGCGGCGGATCGCCACGGGAATCACCTTGCCGACGGCCGGGTGCCAGGTCGGGATCTCGGCGAAGCCTTCTTCCACCACCCAGTCGAACTTGATCCCGGGGATGGCCCGGGCCGCGTCGGTCAGCGCCGGCAACGCGTGAATCACGTCGCCCAGCGATGAAGTCTTGATCAGCAATACCCGCAACTTAATGAACCTCGACCACGGAGCCCTGCAGTTTCTGCAAGGCATCGTTGACCGCGTCCGGCATCAGCTGGCGCAGGCAGTTGTAATGGCCGAACCGGCAGGTACGGTCGAAGCACGGGCTGCAATCGAGGCCCAGACGCACGACTTCGACGTGTTCGGCCAACGGCGGCGTGAAGCCCGGCGAGGTCGAGCCATACACCGCCACCAACGGGCGATTCAGCGCAGCGGCGACGTGCATCAGACCAGAGTCGTTGGACACCACCGAATCGGCGCACGACAGCAGGTCGATGGCTTCGGCCAGCGAGGTGCCGCCGCTGAGGTTGACCGATTCTTCACGCAGGCCGGGAATCAGCCGTGCGCGAATGTCTTCGCCTACCGCGTGGTCGTTTTTCGAGCCGAACAGCCACACCTGCCAGCCTTCGCGAATCCGCGCTTCGGCGACCTTGGCGTAGTGCTCGGACGGCCAGCGCTTGGATTCGCCGAACTCGGCGCCGGGGCACAGGGCCAACACCGGACGGTCCAGAGTCAGGCCGAACTTGGCCAGCGCCGCTTCGCGGGTCACCGGATCGATTTGCAGGCTCGGACGCGGATAAGGCTTTGGCAGCTCGGCGTTCGGCTCGTAAGCCAGCGCCATGAAGCGCTCGATCATCAGCGGATAACGTTCTTTATCCAGCGTGCGCACGTCATTGAGCAGGCCGTAGCGGAATTCGCCACGCCAGCCGGTGCGTTGTTTGATGCCGGCGAAAAACGGCACCAGCGCCGATTTCAGCGAGTTCGGCAGCAGGATGGCCTGATCGTACTGGCCGGCCAAGGACTTGCCGATCCGCCGACGCGTCGCCAGTTCCAGCGCGCCATGGCCGAGCGGAAAGCTCAAGGCCTTGCGCACTTCAGGCATGCGCTCAAGGATCGGCCGGCTCCACTCGGGGGCCAGCACGTCGATTTCGCATTGCGGGTGGCGCTGCTTGAGACACTGAAACAGTGTCTGCGCCATCACCATGTCACCGACCCAACTGGGCCCAACGATCAGAATATTCATGTGGTTTCCATAAACGAACCGGGGAGGCATTTACGCCTCCCCGCCTCGAGAATTCTACAAACACTGTAGATCTGCTGTGGAAGCGCGCTTGCTCGCGAAAGGGTCTTCACATCCAACATTATTGTCGTCTGATACTCCGCTATCGCGAGCAGGCTCGCTCCCACAGGGTTTTGCATCCGGCCCTTAATCTGCAATCAACGCAAATCCAATGTGGGAGCGGGCTTGCTCGCGAAGGGGCCGTCACATCCTGCATCGAAGGTGACTGACACTGCGCATTCGCGAGCAAGCTCGCTCCCACAAGGTAATCGGTGCTTCAAATATCCGGTTTCAGCTTAGCCCCAACTCTTTCCAGATCCGCAATACCTGCCGGCGCTCCTCGACAAACTGGTCGCCTGCAATCACCCCGGCGTCCTTCTGCAAGGCTTGCCGGTGGGCGGCGGAGCGGTAGGCTTTATAGGCCTCACGCAGCAGGCTGGCATCTTCGGCAGGCATCAGCCCTTCGTGTTCCAGCTCTTCCAGAATGCGGATGTTATCGGTCCAGCGTAGCAATGGCGGGTGGCTGTGCGACCACGCCAGGGCCGCGTATTGCACCATAAATTCAATATCGACGATACCTCCGGCGTCCTGCTTGAGGTCGAACGGCGCCGTGGCCTCGAAGGCATTTGCCGCGGTACCGGCCGCCGTGCTCTTGCTGCCGAGGTTATCGCGCATCTTGGCGCGCATCTCGCTGACTTCCTGTTGCAGCTTCGCCAGATCCCGCGCCTTGCCCAAAACCTGCGCGCGGACTTTCTCGAAGGCCTGGCCGACATCCTGACTGCCGACCAGCACCCGCGCCCGCACCAGGGCCTGATGCTCCCAGGTCCAGGCTTCATTTTCCTGATAGCGCTCAAACGCCCCGAGCGAGCTGACCAACAGCCCCGACGCGCCGGACGGGCGCAAACGCATGTCCACTTCATACAGCTGGCCGGAGTTGGTCTGCGCCGTCAGCAAGTGAATGATCCGCTGCCCCAGCCGGGTGAAGAACTGCGCGCCATCGATGGGCTTCGGCCCGTCGGTTTCCGCCTGCGGATCGCCGTCATGGATGAACACCAAGTCCAGGTCCGAACCATGCCCCAGTTCCAGCCCGCCGACTTTGCCATAACCGACAATGATGAAGCCGGGATCGCACAAACTGCCGTCAGTGCGCAGCGGCGTGCCGTATTTGGCCACCGTCTGACGCCAGGCCAGCGCCAGCACTTGCTCGAGAATCGCTTCGGCGAGCCAGGTCAGGTAATCACTGACTTTCATCAGCGGCAGGCTGCCGGCGATTTCCGAGGCAGCGACGCGCAAACGGTGAGCCAGTTTGAAGTGGCGCAGCGCTTCCATCTGCTGTTCGAGGTCGTCTTCGGGGATCCGCGTCAGGCGCTCGCGCAATTCGGCGGCCAGTTCCGGCGCCAGTGGCGGCTTGAACAGCCGGCCTTCGTTGAGCAATTCATCGAGCAGCAGCGGGAAACGGGTGATCTGCTCGGCGATCCACGGACTGGCCGCACACAGCGTCAGCAAGCGCCGCAGGGCGCCGGGGTTTTCCGTCAGCAACACTAAATAAGCCGAACGTCGCGCCACGGCTTCGACCAGTGGCAGCACCCGCTCCAGCACCAGATCCGGGTTGTCATGCTCCACCGCCTGAGCCAGCAGGCGCGGAATAAACGCATCGAGACGCTCACGACCCAGCCGCTGCATCGCGCGTAACTGCGGGCTGCCGCGCAAACCGGCCAGCGCTTTCAGCGCTTTGGTCGCGTCCTTGAATCCGCCTTCTTCCAGTTGCCGGCAAGCAGCCTCTTCGTCCTGCTCTTCTTCCCACAGCGGCAACCACTCACCGCCCACCACCACTTCGCAGTCGGCGCCCTCTTCCTCATCGGGATCGGCGATCACCTGCGCGAAGTGCCAGGCCACCCGGCCGCGCCAGAACATCAGCTTTTCGTGGAAGGCATGCCAATCGGCGAAGCCCAGCATGAACGCGATCCGCGCCTGATCCTGAGCGCCGTCCGGCAACATCTGGGTCTGGCGATCGGCGATCGCCTGGATCGCGTGTTCGGTGTAACGCAGGAATTCATAACCTTCGCGCAATTCACTGATCACTGCCGGCGGCAGATAGCCCTGTCCTTCCAGCGTGCTCAGCACCTTTAATAGAGGACGCTGTTGCAGGCTGAGGTCGCGCCCGCCGTGAATCAACTGAAAAGCCTGGGCAATGAACTCGACCTCGCGGATACCGCCGGAGCCGAGTTTTATGTTGTCGGCCATGCCCTTGCGCCGCACTTCCTGCTGGATCAGCTGCTTCATGGTGCGCAGCGCTTCGATCGCCGAGAAGTCCAGGTAACGGCGGTAAACGAACGGGCGCAGCATGTCGAGCAACTGTGCGCCCGCCGCTTGATCACCGGCCACCACCCGCGCCTTGATCATCGCGTAGCGTTCCCAGTCGCGGCCCTGATCCTGGTAATACTGTTCCAGCGCATTGAAGCTCAGCACTAGCGCGCCGGATGAACCGTACGGACGCAGGCGCATGTCGACGCGGAACACGAAGCCGTCGACCGTCATCGGGTCGAGGGCCTTGATCAGGCGCTGACCGAGGCGAATGAAGAATTCCTGATTATCCAGCGCGCGTTTCACGCCGACGGTTTCGCCGCCCTCGGGGTAGGCGAAGATCAGGTCGATGTCCGACGACAGGTTCAGCTCGACCGCGCCGAGCTTGCCCATGCCGAGGATGACCATCTGCTGCGGCAAGCCGCTGCGCCGGCCGGTCGGCGTACCGAACTGCTGGCAATGGCGGCTGTACAGCCATTGGTAGGCTTGGTCGATGGTGGCGTCGGCCATGTCCGACAGGTCGCGACAGGTCTGTACCAGATCAGCCTGGCGGTTCAGGTCACGCCAGATGATCCGCACTTGATGGCGGGCACGCTGGCGACGCAGGACGCGACCGAGTTCGTCTTCGCTTTGCGCGGCAGCCACCGCTGCGGCAATCTGCGCGCAGAGTTCACCCGGCGCGAACGGCCGGTCGAGTTCACCGGACTGCACCAGTGACAACAACATCAAAGGGTCACGAACGCTCTGTTCAATAACGAAATCGCTGGCGGCACTGACGCGGGCGAATTGCGCCCAGCGCTCCGGGGTCCAGTTGGAGAAGCCGTGATCGTCTTCCAGCGCGGCGACGGCCGTACGGAACGACTGCTCGGATCGAGTGACCAACGGCAGGAGAATGGCGGGGAGTTCAGCGAGCACGGGCAGGGTCATGGTCTATCCTTGATCGGCGTGTAAATGGCCGCTTGTAGTGTTTGATGAAAACCCGCTACGCGAAGGACTGTCGAACAAAAGTTAGAAATAGCTGAAATTTCTTCTTCTTTGGCATCCAGCATCAAACTTTCACCTTTTTCGGATGGTAATCGACCAACCTTAACGATTATTCTCACAACGCAGTCGGAGGCCACAAGCCTTTCCTCTGTAGTTTTACTACTCGTCTATACAGGCGAAAGGCTGAAATGCTCAAAGATTTGTAGTAAAACTACACGCCGCCGGAACAACCTGTCGGCAATCCAAGAATTTTAAATCGTCTGCCCACAAGGCCAGTCGCAAACTCAGGCAACCGATTCTGGAAGCCTTTCCGCCCTGGAGCAAGCCATGCAAGACCTCGATCCCGTCGAAACCCAGGAATGGCTGGACGCCCTGGAATCGGTTCTCGACAAAGAAGGCGAAGACCGTGCTCACTATCTGATGACCCGTATGGGTGAACTGGCGACCCGCAGCGGTTCGCAGCTCCCTTACGCCATCACCACGCCTTACCGCAACACCATCCCGGTAACCCACGAAGCACGCATGCCTGGCGACCTGTTCATGGAACGCCGCATTCGCTCGCTGGTGCGCTGGAACGCAATGGCCATGGTAATGCGTACGAACCTGAAAGATTCTGACCTGGGTGGTCACATCTCCAGCTTCGCTTCCAGTGCGACCCTGTATGACATCGGCTTCAACTATTTCTTCCAGGCCCCGACCGACGAACACGGCGGCGACCTGATCTACTTCCAGGGCCACACCTCGCCAGGCGTTTACGCCCGTGCGTTCATGGAAGGTCGCATCACCGAAGACCAGATGAACAACTTCCGCCAGGAAGTCGACGGTCAGGGCCTGTCGTCCTACCCGCACCCTTGGCTGATGCCTGACTTCTGGCAGTTCCCGACCGTATCCATGGGTCTGGGTCCGATCCAGGCGATCTACCAGGCACGCTTCATGAAGTACCTGGAACACCGCGGCTTCATCCAGCCGGGCAAACAGAAAGTCTGGTGCTTCCTGGGCGACGGCGAGTGCGACGAGCCGGAATCCCTCGGTGCGATCTCCCTGGCCGGCCGCGAGAAGCTGGACAACCTGATCTTCGTCATCAACTGCAACCTGCAGCGCCTCGACGGCCCGGTTCGCGGCAACGGCAAGATCATCCAGGAACTCGAAGGCGTGTTCCGCGGTGCTCAGTGGAACGTGACCAAAGTCATCTGGGGCCGTTTCTGGGACCCACTGCTGGCCAAGGACGTCGACGGCATCCTGCAACGTCGCATGGACGAAGTCATCGACGGCGAGTACCAGAACTACAAAGCCAAAGACGGCGCGTTCGTTCGCGAGCACTTCTTCAACACGCCTGAACTCAAGGCGATGGTTGCCGATCTGTCCGACGACGAGATCTGGAAACTCAACCGCGGCGGCCACGACCCGTACAAGGTCTATGCGGCGTACCACGAAGCGGTCAACCACAAAGAACAACCAACCGTCATCCTGGCCAAGACCATCAAGGGTTATGGCACCGGTGCCGGCGAAGCGAAAAACACTGCGCACAACACCAAGAAAGTCGACGTCGACAGCCTGAAGTTGTTCCGCGACCGCTTCGACATCCCGGTCAAGGACGAAGAGCTGGAGAACCTGCCGTTCTTCAAGCCAGAGCCAAACAGCGCCGAAGCCCGCTACCTGAGCGAGCGCCGTGCTGCACTGGGCGGTTTCGTACCGCAGCGCCGCGCGCAGAGCTTCAGCGTACCGACCCCGGACCTGGACACCCTGAAAGCCATCCTCGATGGTTCGGGCGACCGTGAAATTTCCACCACCATGGCTTTCGTGCGAATCCTCGCGCAACTGGTCAAGGACAAGGAAATCGGCCCGCGCATCGTGCCGATCATCCCGGACGAAGCCCGTACCTTCGGTATGGAAGGCATGTTCCGTCAGTTGGGCATCTACTCCTCCGTCGGCCAGCTCTACGAGCCAGTCGATAAAGACCAGGTGATGTTCTACAAGGAAGACCAGAAAGGTCAGATCCTTGAAGAAGGCATCAACGAAGCAGGCGCCATGAGTTCCTTCAT
Organism: Pseudomonas sp. PS01299; assembly: GCF_029960145.1. NCBI lineage: Bacteria > Pseudomonadati > Pseudomonadota > Gammaproteobacteria > Pseudomonadales > Pseudomonadaceae > Pseudomonas > Pseudomonas sp. PS01299. The sequence continues at coordinate 31,635 of NZ_JASCPO010000038.1, forward strand.
CGCTGCCGGTACTTCGTACTCCAGCCACAACCAGCCGATGCTGCCGTTCTACATCTTCTACTCGATGTTCGGCTTCCAGCGTATCGGTGACCTGGCCTGGGCCGCTGGCGACAGCCGTACCCGTGGCTTCCTGATCGGCGGCACCGCCGGCCGTACCACCCTGAACGGTGAAGGCCTGCAGCACGAAGACGGTCACAGCCACCTGCTGGCCGCGACCATCCCGAACTGCCGCACCTACGATCCGACCTACGGCTACGAGCTGGCGGTGATCATTCAGGACGGCATGAAGAAGATGACCGAAGAGCAACAGGACATCTTCTACTACATCACCGTGATGAACGAGTCGTACCAGCAGCCAGCCATGCCGGCCGGTGCCGAAGAAGGCATCAAGAAAGGCATGTACCTGCTCGAAGAAGACACCCGCGATGCGGCGCATCACGTACAACTGATGGGCTCCGGCACCATCCTGCGTGAAGTGCGTGAAGCGGCGAAGATCCTGCGTGAAGAGTTCAACATCGGCGCCGACGTATGGAGCGTCACCAGCTTCAACGAACTGCGTCGCGACGGCCTGGCCGTTGAGCGCAGCAACCGTCTGAAGCCTGGCCAGAAGCCTAAGCAGAGCTACGTTGAAGAGTGCCTGAGCGGCCGTAAGGGTCCGGTCATCGCTTCTACCGACTACATGAAGCTGTTCGCCGAGCAGATCCGTCAGTGGGTACCGTCCAAGGAATTCAAAGTCCTGGGCACCGACGGTTTCGGCCGCAGCGACAGCCGCAAGAAACTGCGTCATTTCTTCGAAGTCGACCGTCATTTCGTGGTGTTGGCAGCCCTGGAAGCACTGGCTGACCGTGGTGATATCGAACCTAAAGTGGTGGCCGAGGCCATCGTCAAGTTCGGCATCGACCCGGAAAAACGCAACCCACTGGACTGCTGAGGAGACATTTTGTGAGCGAACTCATTCGCGTACCTGACATCGGCAGCGGTGAAGGTGAAGTAATTGAACTGTTTGTGAAGGTCGGCGACCGTATCGAAGCCGACCAGAGCATCCTGACCCTGGAATCGGACAAGGCCAGCATGGAAGTGCCGGCCCCGAAAGCCGGCGTCATCAAGAGCCTGAAAGTCAAGCTGGGCGACCGTCTGAAAGAAGGCGACGAGCTGCTTGAGCTGGAAGTCGAGGGCGCCGCGCAAGCGGCACCTGCGCCTGCTGCTGCACCGGCTGCAAAAGCTGAAGCCAAACCGGCTGCCGCTCCTGCTGCTGCGGCGCCAGCCGCTGCCCCTGCTGCCGCTTCGGTGCAGCAAGTGCACGTGCCGGACATCGGTTCGTCGGGCAAGGCGCAGATCATCGAGATCCAGGTCAAGGTCGGCGACACCGTCGAGGCTGATCAATCTTTGATCACCCTGGAATCCGACAAGGCCAGCATGGAAATCCCGTCGCCTGCCGCGGGCGTGGTCAAGGCCATCAGCGTCAAACTCAACGACGAAGTCGGCACGGGCGACCTGATTCTGGATCTGGAAGTGGCGGGTGCTGCGGCCGCTCCGGCTCAGGCCGCTGCGCCAGCCGCTGCTGCTGCGCCTGCTCCGGCTGCCGCCCCGGCTGCTCCGGTTGCCGACAGCGTTCAGGACATCCACGTTCCGGACATTGGTTCGGCCGGCAAGGCCAAGATCATCGAAGTCCTGGTCAAGGCTGGTGACAGCGTTGAAGCCGACCAGTCGCTGATCACCCTCGAATCCGACAAGGCAAGCATGGAAATCCCATCGCCTGCCGCTGGCGTGGTGGAAAGCATTTCCATCAAGCTGGACGACGAAGTCGGCACCGGCGACCTGATCCTCAAGCTGAAAGTCAAAGGCGCAGCCCCTGCTGCTGCCCCGGCTCCAGCTGCCGCCGCTGCGCCAAGCGCTCCGGCACCGGCCGCTGCTGCTCCGGCTGCCGCTGCACCTGCTGCTGCCGCTCCGGTTGCTGCTCCGGCCAAGCCTGGTGCCAAAGTTCACGCCGGCCCGGCCGTGCGTCAACTGGCCCGCGAGTTCGGCGTCGAGCTGAGCGCCGTTGGCGCCAGCGGTCCGCACGGTCGCATCCTCAAGGAAGACGTGCAGGTTTACGTCAAGGCGATGATGCAGAAGGCCAAGGAAGCACCGGCCGCTGCTGGCGGCGCAACCGGTGGCGCGGGCATCCCGCCGATCCCGGTCGTGGACTTCAGCCGCTTCGGTGAAATCGAAGAAGTGCCGATGACCCGCCTGATGCAGGTCGGCGCTGCCAACCTGCACCGCAGCTGGCTGAACGTGCCGCACGTGACGCAATTCGACTCGGCGGATATCACCGAGCTGGAAGCCTTCCGCGTTGCGCAAAAAGCCGTCGCCGAGAAGGCCGGCGTCAAGCTGACCATCCTGCCGCTGCTGCTCAAGACCTGCGCGCACCTGCTCAAGGAGCTGCCGGACTTCAACAGTTCGCTGGCGCCAAGCGGCAAGGCGATCATTCGCAAGAAGTACGTCAACATCGGTTTCGCGGTCGACACTCCAGATGGCCTGCTGGTACCGGTCATCAAGAACGTCGACCAGAAGAGCCTGCTGCAACTGGCTGCAGAAGCTGCTTCGCTGGCTGAAAAAGCCCGCACCAAGAAGCTCTCTTCGGACGAGATGCAAGGCGCCTGCTTCACCATTTCCAGCCTCGGCCACATTGGCGGCACCGGCTTCACGCCGATCGTCAACGCGCCGGAAGTGGCGATCCTCGGTGTTTCCAAGGCAACCATCCAGCCAGTCTGGGACGGCAAAGCCTTCCAGCCGAAACTGATGCTGCCACTGTCGCTGTCCTACGATCACCGTGTGATCAACGGCGCCGCCGCTGCACGCTTCACCCAGCGTCTGGGCAGCCTGCTGGGCGACATCCGCACCATCCTGCTGTAAAGCGTTCGGCCCTCCGGCAACGGAGGGCCGATTGCGTCCCACGTTTTCGAGCGCCACACGCTCGTACCTCAACCCCGTCAGTTTGACGGGGCTTTTTTTGCCCGAAGAAAAGTCACAACGCTTTTATTCCTACAACTTCGGTCTACTTAAGCCACGACTCCAGTCCACTTCGCGCCGATATTTTTTATCCGCCGACAACTAACCTTGGCGGCACAAGTTAAACGAATAACTTGCTAAACACTGACCGTTATTCAAGTATCAATTCGAACGGATTCGAACATGTTAAAACCAACTGTCGGCCCGATTATTGGCCATACAACAACTAATCACGCACGCATCTTCATGCGCGGCGACTTGCAAAACAACGCCACCACATTTGCCGGCCTGCGTTATCGAAAGCGCGACAGCAATCAATGGTCAAATAGCCTTTTTTCCCGTTTAAGTGCTTTGCGCGATTTTTGCCAGGTCTTTTCATTGAATAACCTGGAGAGCCATTGCGAATACGAATACCAGACGGGCTGGTTCAGCCCCATGAGCCCGGTGCATACCGTCGAAAGCATCGCCGAATTGCCTTTGCAATGGCCGCGCGAGATCTACCGCTTTCGCACCCGCGCCAGCGACGCCGTGCAGCCACGCGCTTACATCATCGGCTCCTGTCGCTACCTGCGCATGACCGCCGGCATCGCTTCCCTGCCCCAAATTGGCGACCGTATATTCGCCTCGATCAATCAGTTGATCGAAGGCGCCGAGCCGCCGATCAGCGCCACCCTGATGACCGGAGACCAGATCTATGTCGACGACCTCAACCTGATTGCCCCGGATCGCGAATACAAGGACATCCTCGATAAATATCGCGCGGCGTTCTCGCAACCGAATATTCAGCGGCTGATGTCCGGCACTTCGACTTACATGATCCTCGACGATCACGAAATTGAAGACAACTGGCCGGCGAACGCCAGCAAGTCCGATCATGAGTTATATCGCAATGCAATGGCGGCGTATGAGTTGTATCAAGCCAGTCATAGTCCGGCGCATGAACTAACAGTTGATGGCGAGATTGATCATTCAAAACTGGCGCATTACTGGTATCAGTTCAGCGATGGCGATATTGAATGGTTTGTCACTGATAGCCGCACTCGGCGCAACCTGGCTGCTGATGATCGACGCATCCTGGACAGCGAGCAGGAACAGGCCCTGGTCGCCTGGCTGAGCAACAGCAAGGCACGGGTCAAATTCGTGGTCACCAGCGTGATGTTCTATCCGGATCGCAAACTGCACGGCGACGATGCCTGGAAAGCCTTCCCGGAGCAGCGCCTGCGCCTGCTGGAAACCATCCGCACCCGACAGATCAGGAATGTCGTATTCGTCTCAGGCGATGTGCACGGCTCGCTGACCTCGCGCCTGACCCACAGCGAAGACCCGGAATTCGAAGTCCACACCATCGTTTCCTCGCCGCTGTGCAACAGCAAGCTGTTGCCCTACGCCAAGGCGTCGACGTTCATCCTCGATCAACCGCTGGCGCGCACGGCCGCGGGCGATTATCGGCATGAATTGACCAGCGCGGTGGTCAGTGAGGACAACTTCGCCCATGTGGTGGTCGAGGCTGATCAGATTCTGGTCAATTACCATGATCGGGATGGCAAGAAGCTGCAATCGATCAGCATTAAATTGCGTTGAATTCTGAAAAGATCGCAGCCTGCGGCAGCTCCTGCAGGACTTCGTATTCCCTGTAGGAGTTGCCGCAGGCTGCGATCTTTTGCTCTTTTCAACCACCCACTGGAGAAATGCCCCGAGCGGCCGACACATTCTTATAGCACTTGGCCTTCATCTCTCTTGTCAGTCGGTGCCGCAATGATGCAACCTTGCCGCAGGCAACAGTAAAGAGGGCGCGAGCCCGGCGCGTTCAGCATATTTCCAAGCGAGTTCCTTCATGAAGAGCCAACCCGATGCCGCCAGCCGTATGGCGGCCGAGGTAGTGACGCAGTTGCCTGTGCCCTCGCGGCTCGGCATGCTGCGTTTCGAGCGCTTGAATGAAGCCAGTTGGGCGATGCTGTTTCTTGACCCCAACTGCGAACGCCAGTTCGGCCAGCCGGCCGTCGAGCTCTGTGCACTGGTCGGCTCGCCATACGCCAGCCTGATGGAGCCTGAAGCGCGCTATCAGTTGCACGATGCGATCCAGCAGCAACTGCGCGACAGCCCGCATTATCTGGTGCGCTACACACTGCACACCGCTGCGGGCGTGCTGAGCATCCTCGAACTGGGCGAAGCCTATAAACAGCACAACCGGCATCTGTTGCGTGGCTACCTGCTGGCAGTCGATGACGTGTTCGACGAAGCGCCAACGCTGCCGTCCGTTGACCTCGAAACCCAGAACTCGCGCCTGCAGATCGCCCTCGAACTCAACCAACGTGCCCAGCAGGAACAACTGCAGCACCTTGATCGGGTGCGCGCCCAGCAGGATCTGATTCTGCTGCTCGCCCGCCAGCGCTACAGCAGCCACAACTCGCTGCAGGAAGCCGCCGAACTGATCACCCGCTGCGCCTGCGATATCTATGAAATCGACTGCGCCAGCCTGTGGAACCTCGAAGGCAATCTGCTGGTACCGATTTCGGCGTATCACCGCGCGACGCAGGAATACATCCTGCCGGAGGTGATCGACATCAGCGGCTTCCCCGACTACATGGAAGCGCTGCACGGCAGCCGCGCCATCGACGCGCATAATGCGATGCGCGACCCGCGAACCCGTGAGATGGCCGAAGCCCTGCGCCCGCGTGACGTCAACGCCATGCTCGACGCCAGCATCCGGGTCGACGGCCAGGTGGTCGGCGTGCTCTGCCTGGAGCAGACCGGCGTCACCCGCGCTTGGCAGTCCGACGAAATCGCCTTTGCCGGTGAGCTGGCCGACCAGTTCGCCCAGGTCATCAACAACCACAACCGCCGCACCGCCACCAGCGCCCTGCACCTGTTCCAGCGTGCGGTCGAGCAAAGCGCCAACGCCTTTCTGCTGGTCAATTGCGACGGCGTGGTCGAGTACGTCAACCCGAGCTTCACCGCGATCACCCAGTATTCCACCGAGGAAGTCCACGGCCAGCGCCTGTCGGAGCTGCCGGCGCTGGAAAACCTCAGCGAGCTGCTGTTCGACGCACCCTCGGCGCTGGCCAAGAGCAACAGCTGGCAGGGCGAATTCAAGAGCCGGCGCAAAAACCTCGAACCGTACTGGGGCCAGTTGTCGATCTCCAAGGTGTACGGCGACAACCGTGAGCTGACGCACTACATCGGCATCTACGAAGACATCACCCAGACCAAACTGGCGCAGCAGCGCATCGAGCGTCTGGCCTACACCGACAACTTGACCAACCTTGGCAACCGCCCGGCGTTTATCCGCAATCTGGACGAACGCTTCGCCCGCGATAGCGACACACCGATCAGCCTGCTGCTGGTGGACATCGACAACTTCAAGCGGATCAACGACAGCCTCGGTCACCAGACCGGTGACAAACTGCTGATCAGCCTCGCCCGGCGCCTGCGCAACAGCCTGAGCCCGAGTGGCAGCCTCGCGCGCTTCGCCAGTAACGAATTTGCGGTGCTGCTCGACGACACCGACCTCGCCACCGGCCAGCAGATCGCCAACCAGTTGCTGGCGACCCTCGACAAACCGATGTTCGTCGACAACCAGCTGATCAGCGTCACCGGCTCCGTGGGCCTGGCCTGCGCGCCTCTGCACGGCCGCGACCCGCAAACCCTGATGCGCAACGCCGGCCTCGCGCTGCACAAGGCCAAGGCCAACGGCAAACATCAGGTCCAGGTGTTCACCGAAGCGTTGAATGCCGAGGCCAGTTACAAGCTGTTCGTCGAGAACAACCTGCGCCGCGCCCTGACCCAGAACGAGCTGGACGTGTTCTACCAGCCCAAGCTGTGCCTGCGCAGCGGTCGCCTGCTGGGCATGGAAGCGCTGCTGCGCTGGAATCACCCGGAACGCGGCATGATCCGCCCGGACCAGTTCATCAGCGTTGCCGAAGAGACCGGCCTGATCATCCCGATCGGCAAGTGGATTGCGCGTCAGGCCTGCCGCATGAGCAAGGCGCTGACCGCCGCCGGCCTGGGCAATCTGCAAGTGGCGATCAACCTCTCGCCGAAGCAGTTCTCAGACCCGGATCTGGTCGCATCCATCGCCAACATCCTCAAGGAAGAAGCGCTGCCGGCCAATCTGCTCGAACTGGAGCTGACCGAAGGTCTGCTGCTGGAAGCCACTGAAGACACGCACTTGCAGCTCGATCAGCTCAAGCGCCTGGGTCTGACCCTGGCCATGGACGACTTCGGCACCGGTTACTCGTCGCTCAGCTACCTGAAGAAATTCCCGATCGACATCATCAAGATCGATCGCAGCTTCATCCACGAAATCCCCGACAACCAGGACGACATGGAAATCACCTCCGCGGTAATCGCCATGGCGCACAACCTGAAACTCAAAGTCGTGGCCGAAGGCATCGAGACCGCCGAGCAACTGGCGTTCCTGCGTCGCCACCGCTGCGACGTCGGCCAGGGCTACCTGTTCGACCGGCCGATCCCCGGCGCCGAGCTGATCCAGGCGCTCAAGCGCTACCCGCGCGGCCCGCTCTGCCTCTAGACCCAAAGATACCCTGTCGATGAACTCCCCTTGTGGGAGCGGGCTTGCTCGCGAATGCGGTTTGTCAGGCAATGTTGATGTCGACTGACACACCGCATTCGCGAGCAAGCC